>LADO01000047.1 GCA_000961595.1 Peptococcaceae bacterium BRH_c4b | reverse complement strand
GTATAGTTGAACTTGATGATAGCATGTTTGGTGCGCCAACCGAGGGCGGCAAACGTGGCCGTGGCACAGATAAAACTAAGGTTGTTGTTGGGCTTTCCTTGAATAAAAATGGTCATCCCCTTTACGTTAAAATGGAAGTTGTTGATGATCTGAAAAGCCAGACCCTGGCAGATGTAGCAAATCGGATTATTGAAGATGGCAGTACTATAAATACCGATTTATTTAAATCCTACAATGCTTTGAAAGGCGCCGGTTTTCAACATGAGCCAAAGGAATTTAACCCAAAAGATAATCCGGATCATTTACACTGGCTGCATACCATTGTTTCAAATGTGAAAGCTTTTATTGCTGGCACATATCATGGCCTGGATGTTAAGCACTTACAAGCATATTTAAATGAATATGCTTATCGCTTTAATCGTAGAAAATTTAAAGGTGAGTTGTTTAATCGCCTTTTACATTGTTGTGCAAATACGCCAACAATTACCTATTCTGAGCTAACGGCATAATCATGATTGCTTATATGAAAAAGCAAAATTTTAAAAAACAAGGAGAAGAAAATCATGAAAGTATTTTTTAGAAAATTTGCTGCTACCGTACTTATGATGTGTCTTGCGGCGTCAATGGTTTTTGTTGTAAGTCCGAAAGCGGAAGCCAGTGGCAAATTAGTTGCCCAATATAAATTTAACGGTGATTTCAAGGATGCGTCCGGCAACGGAAATGACGGCACCAATGTCGGTGATGTTTCCTTCGCGGACGACAGCACCGTGGGAAAATGCGCCGTTTTCAACGGCGGGTACATTAATGTCCCAAGCAGTCCCGCCCTTAATCTGGGAGACAACTTTACCATCTCGGTATGGGTACTGGTTGATCCGGTCATGGCCGCCGGCGGGAATAAAAACGGATCGATTATTTCCAAACTGGACGATCCCGGTAATTATAACCTTTATCATGCTTATACGCGAGGCACATTTGGCGTCAGAATGGACTCAAGATTCACCAGCGGTGAAAATTCAGTTCAAACTGGACCGTTTCAGGATTGGGGCTTGAGCGGCAACTGGTCTCACCTGGTATTTTCATATGACGGGCAAGCCCTTTACCTGTATCATAACGGAGCTTTGAAAGCAACAAAAGAAATCAGTGGCGGTGCCTCTATAAATTCGTCCGGCAACAAAATGAGGATCGGAACCGGAGGCGGTGATTTATTCTTTAAGGGCCGTATGGCTGACTTGAGAATATATAACTATGCCTTGAGCTCTGATGAATTAAAGGCCATGCACGGCGGAGGCGCTGATACCACCCAATCACAGCCGGCGACAACTACCGGCACGACAACACCGGGCACATCCACCACCGGGACAACTACCCCGGGAACGGGAACTACGGGCACATCCACTCCCGGCAACGGCGGCGGCCCGGTAACCATCATCAACAACACAACCAACAACATAACCAACGCCACCAATACGACAAACAACGCCAACACCAGCACCAGTATCACCGGCAGCACCATTGCCAACAGCAATGTCGCCAGCAATAACAAGACCACTCAAACCACGAATGTCGAAAACGCCGTAACTGTAAGCGAGTACGTCAACGTCATGGTCAACGGCCAGCCCCTCCAGTCTGATGTAAAACCGTTTGTCAATACGGACGGGCGCACCATGTTGCCGGTTAGGGCCATCGCCGAAGCACTGGGCGCCACCGTCCAGTGGGATGAAGCCACACAAACCGCCACCCTGACCCTGGGCGCGAAGACGGTCAAAGTCACAATTGGCCAAAACAGTATTCTTGTTGACGGTCAACCGGTGGCGATGGATACGGCTGCCGCCATTAAAGACGGCCGCACGCTGCTGCCGGTGAGGTCGGTGGGTGAAGCTCTGGGAGCCCGGGTCGGCTGGAATGAGCAGACCAAAACAGTGCAACTCAATCAGTAGTAACAAACCAAAACATCAGAGGAATTTCCCAACTAAAAGCTATGCTGCCTGTAAGTCCCCGCCCTTCTAAGCGGGGTCTTACAGGCTGTTAGAGAGATAAAACAAAAGGGGGTTCTTTAGGAAATGACCACTATGCAAGAACAGTTAAATCAACAGAACGATCCGGCTGATGTTGAAAAGAATAAAGTCATGGGAATATTGGCTTACATTATCTTTTTTATTCCTCTGATAGCCGCTAAAGATTCAAGATTTGCCATGTTCCATGCGAATCAGGGATTGGTGCTTTTCCTGGCTGCAGTGGCGGTCAATATTGTTGGATCCATTATCCCTGTTTTGGGCTGGTTTTTTATTTTAACCCTGGGGAACCTGTTGATATTTGTATTTGCCATTCTTGGAATTATTAATGCCGCTAAAGGTGAGATGAAGCCATTGCCGCTTATTGGAAGCATTAAGATTTTAAAGTAACTGGAGGATGGCCTGTGAAAAAAATAACTGTATTTATACTCTGTATTGTTTTGGTATTAATGCTATCGGCCTGCGGAAAAGAAAGGGACACCGCCAAAAGCGATAACCAAAGCCCCGCAAGCCAACAAAACAGCGCCACTGAAGGAACTGCCACGGCAACCGGCGGGAGTTACAAGGATTTTAAAACTGCCCTCTCAGTTTTTATTGCCGACTATGTAAACACTAAAAAGACACTAACGGACACTATTGAGAAATCCCCGGACAAAGATAAATACGCTATGGATACCCTTGGCATGTATACGGCTGATTTGGCGCTGGTGGAAGTCGGTTTGTACGATGCCATAAGTTTGGACAATGGGCCCAGGGTGACAGGCAAATTAGCGCTCAGCGGTTTCGATGCTTATAAGGAGCAGAGTAGAGATATCATCAAGTTTGGTTCATCCCACACCTTTGACAAAGACCAGGGCGGGTTCAAATCAGGTGACAAGGTCTACACAACCGGGTCCTTTGATACTGCCAGGAATTTTTTAACCGTTGAAATCATAACTGAAAAAGGCGGCGGGAAAACTGCCCGGACAGTTGCAGAAGTTTGCCGCCTGCCCGACGGCACCTTCACAATGCAGAGTATTTACTGCGATACAAAGATCGCGAAAAACATCAGAAGTATTGTTATAATGAACTTCAACCCTAATAAATATACCGCTGTGATGGCAGAGGGCGATAAAACCCTGGATTTTCAGTATAAATCCATTGCTGATGCCGGGAATATATCTCCGGAGGAAATGGCCAGGGAATATAAAACCAATATGATTGTAAAAGTGGAAAACGGCAATGTAACCTTTGCTAAGAAATAAGCGCCCGGGAGATGACGCCATCAGGCGTGCCACCACCTAATGTTAGAAACGCCCCTTGACTCACACCCTGGTATTGTTAAGGCTCAACAGTCAGGTGATAACTGACGGTTGAGCCTTTTCCCCGGGCAAAAATCTTCTATTAAACCCTTAAACAACACTCCTCCTAACCCCTTGCGTCGTTAATCCGAGGATAAGCGAGAGAACCACCAAATCCCTACTATCCGACATATTATGCAAAGTTGTTAAATTATATAATAACACCCGCATTCCTTGATATACAAGGGACTGCGGGTTTTTTATATTTACCGACAACCAAAGGAAAATGCGAATACTGCTACTTGAACACCACCCTGGGCAATAAACCCTATGTGAGGGTATATGTGAATATTGATGAAATACTATCCGCAGCAGGAAAATATATCCTGGAAAGAGCACCGGAAATAACCGTTTTTGAAGGGGCTGCCACCTCTGATCCCCTGCCGGTGGAAAGATATACCGGTTCCCTTACCAGAGACTCATTTCAATCCTGGCTGGAGAGCAAAGTTTATCACTCGTATCCGTGATTGCTTCAAAGACAAAGATTCAAAATCCACAATGCGGGAAATGTTGATTACGACTCATACGCCCTTTTTAATATCAGATAGTAAAAAAGAGAGTATGTGCTGGTCTTCAATAATACAGAGAGTAAAACGGTTGAAGTTTCGCGGCCAGACTATAACACTCTTTGCACTCTTTTGTATCCACAAATCCTTGAAACGCATTATCCGTTCATCTGAGGGTAGCGTTGGAATAGTTTCATTTACATATAAGCTTGCAGATTGATACAGTTCCTTTTTCAGCTTCTCTTTAACGGTATGAAGATTGAAAGTTAGCAGAATTTGAAAAACCTGAAAAAGTTTAATCGCTGAATGAAAATTATGAGCAAATGCTTGTTTGGTTTCTTCATTAACCCAATAATCAAGATTTCCCCCTCAATTCTTTCCTTCTGGGAAGCTAGCAGTTTTAGAAACTGCTCCCCCTTTTCCGTTTCGTATTCGCTGATCAGATTTTTTATAGCCTCCAGGGACAACCCCATCTCCTTATAAAGAGCGATTTCCCTTACAAGAAAGATTTGCTTAACGAAGTAGTAGCGGTACTGATTAGAAGTGTTAATCTGCGCCTGCTTCAGTAAGCCAATCTCGTCATAGTACCGCAGCGTTTTTGGGGGCACCCTGCAAATTCTTGAAAACTGACCTATGGTAAACATGTTTATTACCTCCACCCGGGCTTGATAGCATTATAAAACATTCCTGCAACTGGAAGGTCAATACCATTTTTGAAAAAATTTTAAAAATATCTCCAGGGCCGCAATAATGTTAAAAACGCCAGGATATATAAACTCAAACTTACGATTCCCGCTTGCGAAAGCAAACCCCGCCACCCTAATATTTTTAGTCACACCGTTTACCTTGAGTTTATGTCATCAATATGATAGAATATCGTCATAATAATGTTATTTTGAAGGGATGTCTACGAAATGAATATTAAGCCATCTACAACAATTCGCCAAGACTATAATGGCTTTTCAAAATACTGCCATGAGCTAGACGAGCCAGTAATGATTACGCGTAATGGGGAAGCAGACTTGGTTGTTATGAGTCATGAGGCATTTCGCCGAATGGAGGCCCGCATTAAATTACAATCTAAGTTACTGATTGCAGAAAAACAACTTGCTGAAGGTGAACAATTGATTAAACACGATGAAGTCATGGCAAGAATGCGGAGGAGGATCGATGCTACAAAAGAATAAGATCAAATATACTCCGATAGCAGTTGATGATATGGATGAAATTTTCTCATACATATCGAAGGATAATGTTGTCAGCACAGAAACTTTGCTAATA
Source organism: Peptococcaceae bacterium BRH_c4b (assembly GCA_000961595.1). Taxonomy (GTDB): domain Bacteria; phylum Bacillota; class Desulfotomaculia; order Desulfotomaculales; family Desulfocucumaceae; genus Desulfocucumis. The sequence continues at coordinate 10,377 of LADO01000047.1, read as the reverse complement.
AAAATAAACAATGGAATAACCAGGCTTGCAGAGTTTCCCAATATGGGTTCGGTACTGTCAGAAGAAGAATTTACCCTTGTCAATCGTGGATATCGCTTCATCGTTATTCAGCCATATCTTGTTTTTTACAGAATAATTGACAATACCATTATCATACATCGAATTTTGCACAGCCGTCGGGATTATCTTCGCGAGTTATTTACAACACAAGAGTAGCCATTTGGTTGGATTCCCGGGGTTGCTACATAATAACACCCGCAGTCCTTGATATACAAGGGATTACTCCGCAGAGTACGGGTTTCGGAGTGAGGGGTATACTCCCGAGGCTAATTAACTTTTACCTTAAAATGACCTTTGATTCTACTCGGATAATCAATTATTTTAAGGATTAGCGGTCCCTTGTATCGCTCATTTGCATTAATACCATAATAAACCTCTTGTTCAGACCCTATCACATCCGATCCCCCATAACTTCTTCAACGGTAACTATTACCTACAGCATCTTTGAACCCACATTGAAAAACATCATAGCAATGATCATCAAGCAATTTATCTATTTGTAATGAAAATACCAGTTCCATTATAGGGTCTTTCTTTTCTACTCTTTTAAAAAAGGCATATTTACCTCCCTCCATCTTCAAACAAACTGTCAGCTATTTTATCAATGGACTGTGTCCGGGTTTTAGTAGCATCCTTGTCTACCGTAATTTGTATATTAATGATATCGCCCGGTTTGGCGCTTTTGGGTAGAAGGACTTTTGGAATATGAAATGTTCTGCGGTTCATCTCTATTAAGGCATATTGGCCTTCAAAACGGTCTATAATTAGCATCCTTTTCTGCCTCCTCTATGTTCCATAAGTATTCAATATAATAAAGCCTGGTACTGTAGTTGCTTTTTGGCAGACAATAGTCATTATGCAAAGTAGTTCACCTATATAATAACACCCGCATTCCTTGATATACAAGGGATTGCGAGGGTTTTTATATTTACCGCCAACAAAAGGCAAATGCGATATATTCCAACATTTTAGCTTTCAATTTTAGGTATGTCAAAATACTTATACACTTTTGTCTGAGTTTTATCACTTGCCGGTTCGCTTACGCTTAGTGACATATGGCCTTTTGAGTGCTGAACCTTTAGCACTCTTAGGATTGCGACGGCTTTTTTGATTTATTTCAACACGATTCTTAGCCTTCTTGCCCGTACGTTTAGGTAATGGCAAAGCTGATTCTGCTTTTCCCTTCCGGTGCATGAATAAGCCGCCATCTCTTCGCAACCTCTCCTTATTGGCATTCATAATGATTTTTTGCCCATCAACATTATACTTTTCAACGGATGCATTGATGCCTTGCTCAATCATTCGTACATACAACCGTTCTTCAGGTTCAAAAAAAGTAACTGCCAGCCCTGTTTCCCCGGCACGCCCGGTTCGTCCGATACGATGTATATAACCTTCTACATCATGGGGAATATCATAATTAAATATATGAGTAACACCTTCAATATCCAATCCCCGCGCGGCAATATCGGTGGCTACCAGTATTTGCAGCTTGGCTTCACTGAAACGCCGCATCACTCGCACGCGCTTCACTTGCGACAAATCACCATGCAACTCATCGGCTTCATAACCACGCTGAATTAGTGCTGTATTAAGAGCGCTAACACGTTGCTTAGAATGGCAAAATACAATCGCCAAATACGGGCGATATTCATCAATCATACTGCAAAGCTTATCCAGTTTACCTTGTTCATTAACCTCAACCATAATCTGCTTGATCTCATCCAGGGTAACATGCTTACTCTGCACGCGAATATCCGCCGGTTTACGCATATAACGCGCAGCAAGCGCGCGAATTTTGGGCGGTATGGTCGCTGAAAACAACATAGTCTGCCGTTTGAATGACGTTTGAGCAATAATCTTTTCTACATCATCTAAAAAACCCATATGTAACATTTGATCCGCCTCATCCAGTACGAGCTTCGACACGCCAGAAAGAGAGATCGTCTTGCGCCGCAAATGATCCATCAAACGGCCTGGTGTACCGATTACAATATGCATATTTCTCTTTAACTTATTAATCTGCCGCTCCGCATCCTGCCCGCCATATACTGATAAAACATTAATCCCAAGCTTATCAGCCAGCTTCTTAGCTTCATTTGTAATTTGTGATGCCAACTCTCTGGTAGGCGTAATAATTAACGCTTGCACATGCGGTTTGTTAGCTTCTATTTTCTCTAGAATCGGCAGCAAAAAAGCCAGCGTCTTACCTGTACCTGTCTGTGCCTGAGCAATCACATCTTTTCCCGCCATTAAAACCGGAATGACCTGTACTTGTACGGGGGTCGGATTTATAATCCCATTTCCTCTCAAATAATCACTTATCTCACGCCGAATACCCATCGTCAAAAAATCTACCGGCACTTAAAAGACACCCCTTTTTTTCCTTTGTTCTAGACCATTCGTCATTATATCAGTTTGCGCTGACAATTAATATGCTATGCCTTTTTTGAAATAATGATGTTCACAACGTAACGAACCGTAAAGCGGATGATATATGGCCTTTAAAGCTTTTTCAATGGTCTGCTGACAAAAGAAAAGGCAATGTAGATACTTTCTTTTTACAAAAAGGAGAAATCAGCTTTTTTTGGGTATTATCTGTATTTATATATTCCGCGTTTAAATTTTGGCGGCGCCCCGGTAAAAAAAACTGGCATGGCAGCGGCGGTTGTTGCTGATACAGGAGGACCTTAATCACATGCGGCTATTGTAGCCAGGGAATATGGTATTCCTGCAGTACTTGGCACAAAAGTAGGTACTTCATTTATAAATGCCGGAGAAATAGTTGTTGTGGATGGTTTAGCAGGAACAGTATATAAGAAAGGAACCAACGGTACCTGGCCCTTAACTTATTAAGTAGATGCTTGCCAAGCTATATTTGAATATATTGAGTTTTTTTACTACCGGAAGGTTACATTCCACCATTGGCTATATGTCCCCGTTGGAATATGAACTAGCTTTTCAAACAGCAGCATAACCATGTTTTTGGCCGCTTGCGTAGCCCTTTACATGGATTTAAAGCCTATGTTAGCTTTCCTGGGCGAAAAGTCATGCGTAACGCTGGCCTGCCCCTGGATTAGAAAGAAAGAAAATTTAAATACGGCCAGTTTGATTATGGCAAATATGTTTATCCAAAGGAAACACTTCAGGAGATGAATTCCCTGTTCAACAGGGAACTGGAAAGAACTTTTCCGGGTTCACGGGTGCAACACATCGCTTTTATTCCATATCCGGATGCCCCATACGGATGAGGGGCATGCCATTAACTTATAAAGTCAACTTTTAGTCTATGAAAGTTGACTTTATAAGTTGTGCCCGATACCACGAGCCAACTGGTAGATGATGAGTTGATTGAGGCTGACTTTTTCCTCCTTGGCTTTTTCCGATAATGCCCTGTGCAGCGATTTTGGCATACGAACCCGAAGTTGTCCGGAATAATCCTCATTTGCGGGTTCAGGTATAAGGCGATCTAATTCCAGACTGGCTTCAATCCAATCTTTTTTAGCATCGTTGACATTTGCAATAGCCTCTTGAGAGGTTTCACCGTCAGACATGCAGCCAGGAAGGAGCGGGATTTCAGCATTCCTTCCTGTTACTGCTAATACATATAGTCCAGAAATAGACGATGGTAAATGTCCAAAATATGACGGGATTGTTGGCTAAGTATTGGCATACTTTTTTTTCTGGAATATTCTATGCCGCAGGAGGGTAACAAAAAAGCCGGTAAATTTAATAGCACACCGGCGTTAATAAAACTATCCACCCAACGGAACTGCAATCAGCGGCGACACTTTTTGTAAACCAATATATCTGCTCTTGCTTCAAGTAGTTTTTCCTTGTAAACCTTGGTAAACCAGGCGCCCCTATTTATGATCGGCGGGTAAATACTGCATTTGTCAGCGACTTTGCATATGGCCTCAATCATCTCTTCATTTCCTAATCCCAATTCCCCAGCAATCTCAAGAGCCAACGGCAGAAGATCAATAAAACCCGTGCTTACAAAATAGTGCTCCAGAGTATCGCTTCCCGCTTGTTCGCCAAACATTGTGCAAGCACATAAAACATGTTCCATAAAAAACCTCCACAATGATTTATTTTTGGAAAACCTACTGACTTTTAGCCAGATAAGGCCCAGGGTTTTACAGCTGTGTGAGAGCAATTCTTCCGTTACTTTTACGCCATGCCGCGGGGCAGGGAGAATTATGTTAATTCCCCCTGGACAACTAACTTCACCATATGATCATCAAGTATTCGGCGGCCATTTTGTGCTCCGTAGAGCAAGCAATGGGTGCAGACCTTATTGACAAGTCTGGCTGCGCCGGTGGAGAACCTGAAGACTTCGTCAACAGCACTATCGGAGAAGATATCATGGGGAGCACCGGCGTAAGCAAGGTGCCTTTTCATGTACTCGCCAACCTGGGCACGATCCAGGTATGGTAATTTGCACTGTAGATCAATTCGCTGACGGATGGCAGCGTAGGACTGAAGCTGGAGCTTCTCCCAGAGTTCACTTTGTCCTACAAGTATCAGAGCCATGGGGCTCTGGGCATCCATTTTGACGTTGAGCAGGAAGCGGACTTCTTCCAGCATTTCCTTGTCCAGAAGGTGGGCTTCATCCAAAATGACTACTGGCTGCAGATGATGTATGCCACGCATGAGCTCAATCTCCCGGTGTAATTGACGCTTGGCGTCGCCACGATAGAATTTAGCTTCACAGCCCAGCTGCTCCAACAGGCCCTTGTAGAAATGCCGGGGTGTGAGCTTGGAATCCGCCAGGTACATCACCATGAATTTTGCTTCATCAAGAGAATCTTTGAAGCAGCGTATGGTCGTAGTCTTACCTGTACCGCAGTCACCCGTAACTACTGCGAACAACTGACGATTGGCGGCGTATTCTAGCCGGCTCATGGTCTCTTCCAACATGAGTGATTGGTATAACTGGTCCGTGGGGATATCCCGTGAAAACGGAGTCTTGGACAGCCCGTAAAATGTTTCAAACATGATCTGCACCCTCTTTCCGTACAGTTCTGTAGGAAACGGCAGGAGTCTGTTGCACTTTCCGCTGCTGGTTCTTCTTTTCAGCCGCAGTTAGCAGACGTGATGAATCAGCGGGCTGGGGCTGCAGATGTTCGGGCAGCTTCGGACGTTTTCCTGTTCGTTCTCCAATGACCAGTTGCCGGGCCTTCCAGGGCGTATGCCCCTCGTATTCAATAGTTATCTCTGTAATATCGGCTGGATCATAGATGACATTTACCGTACATCCGATGAAGGAAAGACCGGCTTCATACTTTCTGCCCTCGAAGCTGATACAGCCTGTCTTGTCCACTTTGCGTTCCTCACAGTGCAGAAACGCGCTGGCGATAATTTCGGGAGCCAGAAATTTTAATGCTTTCTTGTCGCTGCGATAGGCTGTATTTGGACTCATTCCGCCCTCCAGCCCAGAATGAGGTTTGTTTTGGTAGCACTCTTCAAATCTGAAACATTTCGTTGAACTTGTCCAGTGTTTGCGGCTTCTCCAGCATGGCTTCAGCGATAAAGCTGTCCACCATTCGGTTGAAGCGCTCTATTTTGCCGGTAGACTCCGGGGAATAAGGTTTGGCATACACCAGGCGGATTCCCATTTTGGCACAGGCCCTGGACATCCACTTTGTCCTGTACTGGCTACCATTGTCAAAATACACTGCCTCCGGAACACCGTATTTATGGATGGCCTGGCGAAAGCAATTTTCAACGATGACTTGGTCCAGCATCGGGTAGAACTGTCCGTGGAGAACGAACCTAGTCGAATCGTCGATGAAGGATACCAGGTAAACCTGCTTCTTGCCGCCACCCTTGCCGATGGGCAGATATGGTCCGTACTTGATGTCGGAATGCCAAAGCTGGTTGCGGTACTTTTTCTGAAACCGTCGTGCAGCAATACCGGCTTCAGCGTACATCCGCATATGTCTTGTGCTGTATCCTCGCTCTGCCAGTTTCTCCTGCAGTGTGCTGCGCTTAATCTGTCCCGGTTGCACCAGTTCTTCCCACTCCAGGATCTGAATAATCTGGGCGATACTACGGCCCGGCACCTGGCGGCGTAGCAGAATAGCCTGCTCTAAAATGTTTGCTGGAATTGCATCCTCGTTTTTATGCTGGCCTTTGCCTTTGGGTTTGAGTCCGCCAAACCCTTCTGTCCTGTACTGCGACAGATATCTGCGCAGGGTGCGCTCAGATATGCCTGTCTGTTGGCATATGCTGGCTTTAATCTGCCTGGCTTGGGCAGCATCCAATCCCTCCGCCAGCAGCGGGGACAATAATTGTACTCGCTGCATAGCAATCTCTTCGGCTTTTTTCTGATCTCTCATGTTGATTCCTCCTTGATGTAAGGCTTCAACATGAGTCTACATCCTGTCTATCAGGACAGGAATGCAGAACGGGTATGTAGCCAAAGATTTGAGTTTGCCACGGATCGGACAATTCTTGCCAGCCAGCCGGGGGCGTCCCCTACATGATGCCAGATCCTTTGGAGCGTGGACTCGGGAAGGTGGGACGTACCTTCCACAGTTTCTCTGCCATACCGTATAGCGATGGATACCAGACAGCCCAGAAAGTAGTTGACCAACTCCAGAAACCAGTTTCGCCAACGCACAATGGTTGATTCGTCTGCCGTGACGGTAAGGGCATCTTTCCCGGTCACGACCGCTTCGACGCTTTCACTTCCATAGCGTTTGTATGGAACTAATATATCCGGAAGTTCGTGATGTAGCCGACTACAATGACAGCAACGGAGCCTGCGGATAACCAGGACAATGATATCTCCGCTACCGTCAATATATTTCCTACGTCGGCTACCGCAAACCTTCAGTAAACCGCCACAGCATGGGCAGGGATTCTGCTCCCCGCTCCTTACGAAAAAAAACCCTTCTCGGGGTTCTCAATTAGCTCATATTCTGATAAAATGACCATACCAATCGGTGGCAGACACCCCTAGTGCTTCTGTGGCTCAGTAGCACATCAAAACAGGGGTGTCTTTTCCTTTCCCTTCATGATGTCGATTTGGTACCACTTAAGATGACTGACGGACTGACTAATAATCCATAATTTGAATATTCCAGTCCGGGGAAAGAATCTGCTAACAATCATATGGTCATTATATACAGCAATTCTAGGCCAGGCAACTCCATCAGCTTTTGGTCTTTTTAGCTTGGCTGCAACACCTTCCGCCCGGAACCAAATATCAAGCATATATAAGGGAGACGTACCATGTGGTATTTTTAGTTTTTTATGGTAACCATTGCCACCGCTGCTTAATATAATACAACAGATTGCCGGCAATATAATGGTTTACTTTACAGTGAACCAAGTAAAAGATGTCCCATTGGTTTTAAAACATACATTTGTGTAGCAGTATAAATACTAATAACCCGGATGTAGTCAGACCTAAATGCATTTGAAGGGTGGCCGTTCGATGTTATTGGCAAGTGATTTAATTTCTACTCCAGCATTTGTTTATATTGAAAAAATAATTCAAAAAAAACTACATAATATACGCAAGATTCAGGACTGTAACATTTTATATCCTTTAAAAACTTGTGCACTTGCTGATGTGTTACGTTTAATGGCACCATTGAATAATGGTTTTTCGGTAAGTTCGCTATTTGAAGCGATGCTTGCAAAAGACATCGCGAAAAAAAACAACGTAATTCATATAACAACACCTGGTTTGCGTCCTGATGAAATAGAAAATATCTCTGAACTATGTGACTATATTAGTTTTAATTCTATATCACAGTGGAAATTATATCATAGCAAACTGAAGTCTGAAATCAAGCAAGGGTTGAGAATAAACCCGCAATTATCTTTTGTTAAAGATGATAGATATAACCCTTGCCGTAAGCAGTCAAAACTAGGCATTCCTCTCACTGAACTGTTACATGAGCTTAACGATATTAGTTCCATAAAAAATATTAGTGGTTTTCTTTTTCATACGAATTGCGAATCAACTGATTTTAATGATTTATTAGAAACAGTTAAGCATATTGAGGCTTATTTACCAAGCGCTCTGAAAAAAATAAGCTGGATTAATTTAGGTGGGGGGTATTTATTTGACGAATCTGAAAATGCAGAAGTTTTGACTGAAACAATTTCCCTTTTAAAGAGTAGATATGAATTGGATATTTTTATTGAACCTGGCAATGGAACTATTAGAGATGCAGGCTATATAGTTTCTTCCGTTATTGATTTATTCAAAAGTGATAATCGTGTCATTGCTGTACTTGATACTACAGTAAATCACATGCCGGAAGTATTTATGTACCAGTATAAACCTGACATTGTAGGAGAATCCTGCAACGGTAAATACAAGTATATATTGGCAGGTGCTTCATGCCTGGCCGGGGATATATTTGGCGAATACAAATTCAATCAACCATTGAAAATTGGAAATAGAATTATTTTTAAAAGTATGGGTGCTTATACCTTAGTTAAAGCTAATATGTTTAATGGTATTAATCTACCTTCTATTTATGCCTATACATTAGAAAGAGAGTTGGTGCTTAAAAGGAGATTTACTTATGATGACTTTATATCAAGGTGCGTGGTGAAGAAAAATGTTGTTAAGCGAAAGAAAGTATGTAATTCCTGTAGTTGATAACCATAGTGACTTGCTACAATATTTATCAGGGATGATTTTAAAGAAATTGAATTCAGAAGAAATTCCTGTTCGGTTTGTTGTTACACACACAGATAAACAAGGATACCACTGTGAATTGGGCATACTTTCGAACATAAATAATTTGGTTTCTCCTGCCAAGAATTCAATTTTTGATTTAGGTGTTAGAAGTTATGAGAATGCTACGCAATTTAATACTGTGTTACTTATACCTACAGGAATTGGAGCTGAAATAGGTGGTCACTCGGGTGATGGTGGAGCAGTAGCCAGGCTATTGGCTGCTGCTTGTGACAATTTAATTACTCACCCTAATGTGGTAAATGCCGCCGATATTAATGAATTACCTGAAAATGCTCTTTACGTCGAAGGTAGTGTAATAACACGCTTATTAATGGGAACTGTCAGTATACAAAAAGTCCGTTCTAATCGTGTAATGCTGGCAATAGATGAACACGAAGACAGCTTTTTTCATGATGCAGCAATAAATTCCGCCTCAGCCGCGAGAGCAGCCTTAGGGCTTGATTGTCCACTGGTTGTAAAAATGAGTAAAAAAATACAAATGCAAGCTCTTTATTCAAGCTCTGGCAGAGCGGTTGGTCAAATTCAGCAACTTGAGCACCTCTGTGAAATATTGGAGAAATATAGATCTCAATATGATGCTGTAGCTATATCCACACTTATAGAAGTACCTGCCAATTTTTATGAGAATTATTTCCGGGACGATAGTAATATTGTTAATCCTTGGGGCGGGGTTGAGGCGATGCTCACTCATGCTATTTCCATGTTGTTTGACATCCCTTCAGCCCATTCGCCTATGATGGGGTCCGATGAATATGACGATGACTTCGGAGTGGTCGACCCGAGAAAATCGGCAGAAACACTTACCACCACTTCCCTTCATTGTATATTAAAAGGACTTCACAAAAGTCCGAGAATTATTAATTCTTTAATATACGGTCATTCTGGGATACTATCTGTTGCTGATATTTCATGCCTTGTTATACCAGACGGGTGTGTTGGTTTGCCAACCCTTGCTGCTCTGGAACAGGGTATACCAGTAATTGCTGTAAAGGAAAACAAAAATCTAATGCAAAATAAACTGGAAGAACTACCTTTTGCAGCGGGAAAACTTTTTATAGTGGAGAACTATCTGGAGGCTGTCGGATTGATGAAAGCCTTAAAAGCAGGCGTGGCCCCAGAGTCTGTCCGGCGTCCTCTAGCCTATACAACAGTAATATAGCTCTGAGAGAAATATTAATTAACTAGCAAAAAAGGTATTCCCAAATAAAATGTGGGAATACCTTTTTGAATTAAGATAGGCACATACATGAGGAAGTGCTTTTATAATCTTTATTATTACCATTTCCACATTGATGATCTTCTTACCTTTTTTCTCTATGACTTTTACATCTCTTGGAACCCTAAAGACTCTTATAATACTCGCAATCCTTACAAAACTTATAATACTTATAATACTTATAATACTCGCAATCCTTACAATCCTTATGATCCTTATGATCCTTTTGATCCTTTTGATCTTTATGATCCTTGTGATCTTTTTGATCCTTGTGATCCTTTTGATCCTTGTGATCCTTGTGATCCTTATGATCCTTATGATCCTTGTGATCCTTGTGATCCTTGTGATCCTTGTGATCCTTGTGATCCTT
>LADO01000034.1 GCA_000961595.1 Peptococcaceae bacterium BRH_c4b | reverse complement strand
TCCGACGTGTATGTAACTCCCTATCTCTCTCAAGAGCAGATCACGAGCGGGACGCTGGCTTATGCTGTTGCCCTGGGCAAGGTCGTGGTCTCCACCCCCTACCATTACGCTCAGGAAGTGCTTGCTGAAAACCGCGGCTACCTGGTACCCTTCAATAACCCAAAAGCGATGGCCGGCACCCTGAGCGGGATCTTGTCCCACCGGGAGGACATGCAGAAGACGCGCCGGGCTGCTTACGAATACGGGCGCTCGATGATCTGGTCCAGGGTAGCCGAGCTTTACCACGACCTGTTCAAAGAAGTTTATAAAGAATTCTCGCTGAAAAAGCTACAGAAAATCAGCGTGGTCTACAAGAACAGCCAGGATTATCTGAGAAGACGCAATTTGTACAGTATGTTTGAGCGCCTGACGGATGATACCGGTATCTTCCAGCACACCAAGTACGGCATTCCCGACTTGAAGCACGGTTATTCCGCTGATGATGTCGGGAGGGCGCTGGGGATCATTATAAAGGTGGCCCGCTTTGACAATGAGCCCGGGTGTTATCAATTGGCCAAAAAGTACCTGGCCTTCCTACTTTATGTACAGAAAGAGGATGGGCGGTTCCATAATTTTGTAGGCTACGACCGGGGGTTATTAGACGAAGATGGTGGTGACGACACCTTTGGCCGTGTATTGATGGGACTAGGGAGCGCCGTCGCACTGAGCACGGATCCGTCTGTGACCATTCTGGCCAAGGAAATATTTGACCGGGCTATCGCTGGCCGGCAGCCGGGACTACCGCTGTCCACCTATCCAAAAGCGATGGCCTATAGCATTTGTGGATTATCCGACTACCTGAAGAAATTTCCTGAGGCATCGGAGGCGGGCGAATTGCTCAGGGCAGGGGCGGACTACCTGGTCAAACGATATAACGTCAATAAAAGGCCTGAATGGGACTGGTTCGAGTCCTCTGTAACTTATGATAACGCTAAAGTACCCTTCGCTCTGATGATGGCGTACAATGTTCTTAAAGACGAAGTGTATCTGACCACGGCACTGGCGACTTTAAACTTTCTCACCAGCATACAATACAACGGTACTTACTTCGACATCGTGGGAAATAAGAACTGGATGGTTAACGGAGCGGGGAGGGCCTTCTATGATCAGCAGCCCCTGGAGATAGGCAGCCTCGTAGAAGCTTACGGCGAGGCACTGCTTCAGACTTATGACAAAAACTACCGCGACCTGGCGAACAAGGCCTATAGCTGGTTTTTCGGCAAAAACAGCCGGGGAGTGCCGGTGTATAACCTGGAGGATGACTATCCTCTGGACGGTCTCACCGAGACTGGCAGCAATGCCAACAGCGGCGCAGAATCTGTGCTGTCCTTTGCTCTGGCGGTAACGTGCTTGAATGATATGAGCATACGCAAAGCGCTGGGGCGAAAGACCGACCCGGCGAAAGCAAAAAAAGAGCTGGCCATGGATCCGTTGGCCGGACGGTCCAAAAGCGAATGACCGGCGTGCAACGAGGAGCGCATAAATAAGGCTTCTGGTACAAAATTTACTATAACTTAACGGGGGTTTTATTCATGAGCGTTGAGCGATTGGAAGATTTAGAGGCACTTTTCAACGAGAGCATCATTGATGCCGTTCTGCAGGCAGAGGAGTTCAATGAAGTAGATGTGGTCATCGGCATCCCTTTTTATAATGAGAAGGATATCCTGCTGGAAGTGCTGAAGGTGCTGGACGAAGGGCTGGCCGGTTTAATGGATCTTCGCAAATCTCTTGTTGTCTGCGTGGGGGATCCCATCGGCGCCGAGGCGCTGGCAGCCATCAGGCGTCTTAATTTGAAAGCCCCCCATCTCGAGTTTCTAATGAAACCCGGGATAAGTGGCAGAGGGGCCAGCATCAGGGCGATACTGGAAATAGCCAATGTGCTTGAGGCGGATGCGGTTTTATTTGCGGCCGACCTGGTGCGGGAGGAAGGCAGAGGGCTGAAGCCCGACTGGATCAGTCGCCTGATCGAACCCATCCGGAAAGAATATGACTTTGTGGTGACATCTTTCCAGCGGCACCATTTTGACGACCTTTTGGGGAGCTTATTCACAGCCCCGCTGCTTAAGGTATTTTATGGGTACAACGTGAAGGGGTCTTTGGGCGACGTTTATGCCATATCCCACGACACCGTGGAGGACTTTTGTGCCGATATAAAATTCTGGACCGACCTTACGCGGGGGTTCGGAATCGACCCCTGGCTGGTAAGCCGGGCCATGCGCTGGAACAAAAAGATCTGCGAGGTGGAACTCGGCGACAAGCTGGATAAAATCTCCCTTGAAAAACAAATGTACGTTTTTAAGGAAAGCGCCAGGTCGTTGTTTGAATGTATCAAGAGGGATGAAGACCACTGGACCGGCAGCCGGTTCATCGTCCGGACGCCCGATGTTTACGGTAGCATGACCAATGACGCGCCCATCCAGCCGGCGTACTCTACCCTGGACCTGACCCTGTACAGGGACAGCCACATCCAGTACAAAAACCTTTATGACGCTGTCTACTACAACTCCCTTTGCGAAGGCATCGGGGACAGCGGGCCGGTACCGGACAAAGACCTCAGAATAGAAGGGAAAGTTTGGGCCGATATCGTTTACCGCCTGCTGTTCAAGTACTGGTTTGTCACAGGCGTGTGCAGGGATGATATCCTCAACGCACTCACTTTTGCATTCGGCGCGAGGGTGTCCAGCTTCATTGAGACCATTCAGTTGGTGGGAGAACAACTGGGAGGCATTAAAAACGTCGATATCAATTTTATCGTCTCCAGTGAGTTGAAGTCGGCAAAAGAAGAACAACGAAAAGATTTTTTACGGTTGAGAGAGCCGTTTATGCTGATGTGGCAGCAGAAGGATCTGGAGACGAAGCCTCCCCTTATCCCGGCCCATTACCTGGAATTTATACCAGGAATACCCACAGTCCTGCCCAAAAGAATAGAGGGGCGGAGCGGCAAGGTTGTGTCTTCGGAAGAAATGTTAAACCGCCTCCAGTCCCGCTACCAGGAGGCCTTCAGCGGCTTTATCCGTGACGGGCTGGAAACATCGGAAAATGCCGATTCAAAAACGATTATCCAGTGCATGAAAGAATTCATGAGCAAACTGGAAAAAACGATGGAAGGGCTGCTGCCAGGGAACCTGTACACAGAGGAAGGAACCAGGCAGATAACAGACGGCCTTTTCCGGCTTTTCCACTCTCCCCTGGTTTTTTCCATAAAGGACGAGGTCCTCCGGGAGATGCTGCTCCGGTTCCCGCCGCTCAATTTCATGATCCCGGCAGGATGCAAGACCCCCAGGGAACTGATTAAAAAAATGGACGTCAGGGATGTCGTCAGCCTGTCCAACCGGGTTGAGTCCAGGAAGCACAGGGACCGGTCGCTTCTGTGGATTCTGGATAATTTGCGGCCCGACGGAATGGGCGAGGTAGAGGTCAGGCCGATCGTAGTGGGCGAAAAGGTACTGGGTGGCCTAGTGGAACTGGGGAATATCTCTAACTTTAACAAGCTCGCTTCCAGGATTGTAGTCAGGCCCCTGAACAAGGGGATGGGGGGGGATTATCCGAGGCTGCGCTTCATCCTCTTTGTAGCCAGGCACATCATGATGGCCGAAAACTACGACATCCTCTGGAGAACTTACGCCAAAGAGAGGAAAAACCTGGGTGGCAAGATCCTCAACTCCCTGGTTGGACGTTACGAAACCATTGCCTTCTCCTCGCACAATATATTTGAAAACTTCCACCACCGTGCGCTGGTCAGCCAGTTCCGGGCGCTTTCGCAGAGTCTGGCGGATGCCGGCCAGAACGAAAAGGCCCGGTTGATAAAAATGATGTGCGACGGCTACGGCTTGAGCCAGGTCCTTAACGATGGCACTTTTCTGCCGTGCTCGGTATGGAGTTGGGCCAGCTACAGCTACAAGGGCGGAAAGGGCGTCCCCACCCCGCTTTCCAGCCACGTCGAGGAGAAATGGTTCAACCACGACTTCCTTGAGGAAATATATGAAAAGATGGGGTACGACCCCGGCGAGATTATGAAAATGGTGATCCAGCTCATCGGTGAGGGCAGGGCCAGTGAAAACCTGCTAGACGTCCTTCTGGGGATAAGGCCAAAAGATGTGACTGTAGTACTGCAGGAGTCGCAGGATTACCCGCCGGCGAAGCCCCTCGTCAGGTACGCGGGCAATCCTTTGCTGAGTCCAATCAAAGAGCACCCGTGGGAAAGCAAATACGTCTTAAACACGGCGGCCTTCAGGGTAAAAGACAGGGTCTACCTTCTCTACAGGGCGCACGGAGATGACGATGTGTCGCGGATCGGGCTGGCCGTGACGGACGGCTACAACGTTTTGGAGAGGCTGCCGGAGCCTGTGTTTGTGCCCCAGGACAGGACGGAAAAAAAAGGTGTCGAAGACCCGCGGGCAACCATCATCGACAACAAAATATATATGCTTTACACTGCCTACGACGGTGTCATCGCACAGGTCTCAGCCGCTGCCATCGAGTTGGATGACCTGTTAAACAAAAGGTTTGACAAATGGGAAAGAAAGGGCCTTGCCTTCCAGGGCATCTGGGACAAGGACGCCATACTATTTCCAGAAAAAATAAATGGTAAATATATTATTTACCACCGGATAGAGCCCAGCATATGGGTGTTGCACCTGGATAAGCTCGAGTTTCCGGCTCCAAAAATAGAGCACTCCATCATCCTGGGGCCGCGTTCGGGATGGATGTGGGACTCCTTAAAGGTAGGAGCAGGCTCTCAGCCCATCAAAACCGAATACGGCTGGTTGCTTATCTACCACGGCGTCGACCGGAACCGGGTGTACCGCCTGGGCGTTGTCCTGACCGACATCGACAATCCGGAGCGCCTGCTCTACCGCTCGCCGAATCCTGTACTCTCTCCCGAAACCGAGTATGAGATCGGGAAGGAAGGGGAGAGCTGGGTGCCAAATGTTGTTTTCACCTGCGGTGCGGTGCCGGCTACTGACAAGGAAGTGCTGGACGCCGGGGACGAAATACTGGTTTATTATGGCGCTGCAGATACCCATATATGTCTTGCCACTGGCCTGGTCGGCGATTTGATACCGGAATCCGTCAGGCAGGAGGTAGGGATGGTGCCGGCACCCCCACCGGAGCGCAAATCTTGGACAAAATAGCTGTTATATGGTAGACTTAGGAGAATAATTGCATGACCTTTATTGGATAGAATCCATACAAAAGTCTGGAGTAATATTGTTTTGTAAATCAAACAAAAAAACAAATAAACTTGGGGAGCTCATGTTATGGGCTGAGAAAGGGCTCTAAGCACCGGACCCATTGAACCTGAACGGGGTAATGCCCGCGTAGGAAAGGCCTGTGTTCATTTTTGGCGCACCCTACCTAAGAGTGCGCTTTTTATATTGAGGAATTGAGGTTGCTTTTTTATGCGATGTGTAATATTAAGTGGCGGGTCGGCCGGCGATTTAAACTGGTTGGCAGGAATCCTCAGGCAGGACGACCGGATAATTTGCGTGGACGGGGGAGCGGATTACGCGGCCAAGCTGGGGCTAATCCCGGATGTAATAATTGGAGACATGGATTCCCTGGACAGCAGCACGCTTTTGAATTTTTCCCGGCTTGGGTCGGTAATTAATACATTTCCTGCCGCCAAGAACGAAACCGACACATTGCTGGCCATGGCCGAGGCCCTTGCCGGCATGCCGGACGAAATTATTGTCCTGGGCGCTCTGGGTACAAGATTCGATCATTCTTTGGCAAATGTGCACCTGCTGGTAATGGCCGTGGAAAAAGGGGTGCGGACGAAAATTGTAAACCAATACAACGAGATTAGCCTGATCACACCCCGTGAGTCCGCCGTATTTGAAGGTCATCACGGAGAGATCTTCTCCCTGCTGCCGCTTTCAGGGGAGGTGATTGGCGTTAATGTTACAGGTGTCCGCTGGCCCCTTCGGGATGCCTTGTTTGTGATTGGAAACCCGTATGGAGTAAGCAACGAGGTGGCTGCGGGCAGGGTGGAAATATCCATTACTTCCGGATTATTATTACTGATTAGGGTAGACGAGCGAGGTGAAATGTGTTGCCGGTAATAAACGTTGGCTTTCAGGTTCTGCCCCAGGTGCCTGGTGGTGATACATATGCTGTTGTGGACAGGGCGATTGAAGTTGTACAAAAGTCCGGTGTCAAATACGAAGTCGGGCCCATGGAAACAACCATGGAAGGAGATATGGACGAATTGCTTGAGATTGTCAAGCAGGCCATACAAGAGTGCATCGGCGCCGGTGCCAAGAGTGTTATGACTTTTGTGAAAATTGACTACGTGCCCGAAGGCGTGACCATGGAAGAAAAGGTGGGAAAGTATAGAAATGTCCCGGTATAGCAGCGTAATAGCTCCAGCGGCATTCATGCTGATGTTCCTTGCCGCCTGGCAGGGGGCTGTTGCATTTTCAGGAATCCAGGCCTGGCTGTTGCCATCGCCTGCCGCAGTGCTGGAGACAATGTGGGAAATGCTCCCCGTATTAGTCATGCACTCCCAAAGCACTTTGTTGGCGGCCGTGTCCGGCTTGCTGGCAGCAGTTTTGCTGGCTGTATTATTGTCGGTAATTATGGATCTGTCTCCCTGGTTCAAACGGGGAATGTATCCCTTGCTGGTGTTTTCCCAGACCGTACCAATAATATCGATAGCCCCGCTGCTGTTAATCTGGTTCGGGCTGGGACTGTTTCCCAAGGTGGTGGTTGTGGCCCTGGTCTGCTTTTTTCCGGTGGCGGTAAGTATGGTAGAGGGTTTGGAGAGCGCCGACCCCGGCATGATTAACATGTTGAGGGCGATGGGCTCCAGCCGCTGGGGAATAATCAGAATAGTGCGTCTACCCGCCGCACTGCCGTCGTTTTTTTCCGGTCTGAAAATAGCCGGTACATATGCCGTGATGGGAGCGGTCATCGGGGAGTGGCTGGGGGCCAGCAGCGGGCTGGGGGTGTACATGACCAGGGCGTCGCATTCCTACCAGCTGGATAGAGTATTTGCAGCTATTGTGGTTATATCCCTGGTCAGCCTAATGTTGTTCTTTACGGTAACGTTGCTGGCCAGGCTGACTATGCCCTGGTATTACAAGGAAAGGAGCAATGATCATGTTTAAAAAAATATTGCTGGTGATACTTGCTATGTTTATTTTAACGGTGACGGGATGTTCGGGGGGCGGCGGCACCAGTACCAACCAGCCGCAGGATATAACCTTAATGCTTGATTGGGTGCCCAATACCAACCACACTGGATTATATGTTGCCCTGGACAAAGGGTGGTACAAAGAAGAAGGATTGAACGTTAAAATAGTGCAGCCCACCGAAGGAGGCACAACGCAGCTGGTGGCCACCGGGAAGGCCCAGTTCGGGGTAAGCCATCAGGAAGAAGTGACCCAGGCCAGGGCCAGCGGTGTTCCGGTGGTTTCCGTTGCGACTGTTATACAGCACAATACCTCCGGTTTCGCTTCCAAAAAGGAAAGCGGCATAACCAGACCCCGGGAAATGGAAGGAAAACGCTATGGCGGGTGGGGTTCCCCCACTGAGGAAGCGGTACTGAAAGCGGTGATAGAAACCGATGGAGGAGATTTTTCCAAGGTCAAGATTTTCAACACCGGAACCTCTGACTTCTTTACCTCGATAGAGCGGGACGTGGATTTTGCGTGGATTTTTTACGGCTGGACCGGCATAGAGGCTGAACAGAGGGGTATTGACCTGGATTACATGGAGCTGCGCAAGCTTGATCCCGCCCTGGATTATTACACCCCGGTGTTGATTGCGGGAGAAAAGCTGATTAATGAAGACCCCGGGTTGGTCGAAAAATTTATGAGGGCCTCGGCCAGGGGTTACGAATTTGCCATCAAAAATCCGGCTGAGGCCGCCGGGATACTGCACAAAAACACGCCTGAACTTGACGCCAAGCTTTTGCTGGCCAGCCAGAAATACTTAAGCCCCCGCTACCAGGACGATGCCGAACGCTGGGGAGTGCAGAAAAAGGAAGTTTGGGACAATTACGCCAAATGGATGTATGAACGCAAGTTGCTGACTAAACAAATAGATGTGGACAAGGCATTCACAAATAAATTCTTACCCAAATAATTTATTGCTTAATAATACAATCAACTCCATAAAAGGTTGTGCGGGATGACTGTCATAAAGCTGGATAATCTGACAAAATATTATGAGGTGGATGGCAAGAGGCTGACTGTGCTTGATGGGGTATCACTGTCCGTGGGGGAAGGGGAGTTCGTTAGTTTAATCGGCCCCAGCGGTTGTGGCAAAAGTACGCTGTTTAACATAATCTGCGGTTTGGTGAAGCCCGACGGCGGCAGAGTAGTATTGGGCGGGCGGGAAGGG
>LADO01000029.1 GCA_000961595.1 Peptococcaceae bacterium BRH_c4b | reverse complement strand
ATATCGAATCATTTCATGCTATTTTGGAAAGGGATTGCCTGAGCCGACATGAATTAGCCAGCTATCAGGATGCCTACCAGATTGTTACCGAGTACATTGATTTTTATAACAAACGACGTTTGCATGGTAGCTTATATGACTTATCACCCTTGGAGTTTATCGATCAATTAACAACCGGCCAGGTGAAACCATTTATAGTAAAGGTTTGATAAGCATGTTTTTGGTGAGTCCCTGAGGCCAAGCCCAGGGTTAGGCTTTAGGCGCCGTAGGGTAGTCTTGACAGCCCGTTAAAAGGGCTGTGGTACAATAATCCCCGACGGGATGAGTAACCTTGTTGCATGTTTTCGGAGCCGCCCGTCGGTAGTTTAACAGCACTGCAGCCCTTAGGACTGTCAAGGCCGCCGGTCCCTCATGGAAAGTATAATCATAATTCATAGCTCTGTATTAAAATTCTATGTAATCAGGTGATTTTGGGATATAGACTCTAATAATAGGGGGTTAAACCGATTTTCAGGATGGCGGAATCGAGATTAGGACAGTGGATGATTTGAAAAAGCTTATTGAGATAGATGCATTCTTACAAAGAGAAGGATGAAATTTATTTAAGGAAAATAGACTCTCGACAGCAAAGAGAAGGTAAGGGATATGCTCCTGGCCGTAATATTTAACTCAATTAGTATAGTCAGTATTTGAAACAAATTTATCGTAGGCCATTAAAGCCTGTCTTGTAACACTTTCTGATTCGGGATATTCAAAAAACTCGGAATGAATACGACTGAAAGCGTCTCTAAATTCCGGGCTTTCTTTTAACAGTTGTATACCCATATTAGTAATTTCAACTGCTATTTTGCTCATACGGTGTCTTTCTTCGGGGGTTGATTCTCTCATGTTTTTTATTACTTCATCGGTAATGCCAGTAAGGATTTGATTTAACAAAATATATACCTCCAGGCTCATAATGATTTTATTCTGTCCAGATTTTTTGGTTATAAACGTAGTAAAGAAGGTGAGGTGATGGCCAGGGAGAGAAGCCCCCAGCGGGATAAAGCGTTTGAGATATGGAAGCAGAGCAGCGGCACAACTTTGTATCCAATAATTCAGGACCCTTTGATAATTTAATGTAAACTGTCGAATGTTATAACGGCGTTGATTGGGGTTGTTTTCCGTTCATGGCAAAGCATTACAGCTTAACCCGAAGCGTTTTCTGGATTGGAACTGCATATGTAGCGATGAGCCCTGGGGAGAGTTCCCCGGGGTTTTGATTTCTTCAGGCTATTTTCAGGCTGTTAACAGGTTGTTTTAAGGTTACCCTCAGGCTGTTTTCAGCTTATGGGTTTATTATAATACTAGTCGGTGCACCGCATTAAAATAAAAAAATACATAGGGAGGATTTAACATGAAATCCAAGAAATTACGCATTGGATCAATTCTATTGGCTGTGGTTATTTTTGCGGGGACTATGACAGGTCTTGCTTTTGCCGGTACTGATACTGACAAGCCGGATAGGGCTGCCATGTATCAAAGCTTTATATCTAATTTTGCGGACAATCTTGGCGTGACCGAGGATGAAGTAACAGCAGCTCTGGAGGAAACCCAGTTGCAAATGATTGAAGAGGCTGTGGAAGAAGGCACACTTACCCAGGAACAGGCCGATCAAATGATCGAAAAAATCGAATCCGATGAAGGTTTTGGAATCATGGGATTTGGTATGGGTCATGGTGGTCCTGGCGGTCCTGGTGGCCGTGGTGGTCCTGGTGGGGACGGTAAAGGGCCTGGCGGCAATTCTGACAGTGCAGCGAATTAAATTAAATACCCCCTCTCAAAAAAGCCTTCTTCCCTCTGGCCGGGGAGGGAGGCTTTTTTTTGAGAGGGATATTCCACGTGAAATAATAAAGCCCTGCTCTCCGGAGTGGGGCTATTGCGCCCCAGCCCAGGTCATCCCAGACCCTGACAGCCTCCCGGTACAGTTTAAATGGCGCGGCCACTGTACCATGTGGCCAGCTGCAGCATGATCATAAAGCATCAGCTGTTCCGCTACTTCTACTGGCTAGAGCCCCGGCTCCGGTGTGAGACGTGGGAGGGGTTGGTATGCGACCTGGTGTGGGACGAGGAGGAGGGGTCCTGGGTACTGGAGAGGGTATGGGATTAAAAACTGAATTGCTTTATAATTATTAAAAGGTAATTACCTCAATAATATTCACGTTAAAATTCTAACGTGTAACCCGTTGACTATTTAATCGGTAAGTATTGGGGTTCTGTGCGAGTATATGGCTTCCCGTTTTGACCAAGACATTTTTAAGGAGTAAATATAATGTGGCTTATTTACTACATCATTGCAATAAACATTATCGGAGTGTTTATAATGGCATGGGACAAGATGAAGGCCAGGTCCGGTGCATGGAGGATTTCGGAAAACAATCTTCTACTAATAGCCCTTGTCGGCGGATCTGTCGGGATATATCTTGGATTAAAAGTTTTTCGTCATAAAACCAGGCATTATAAATTCTCTGTTGGAGTCCCTATTATTTTTCTAATACAGGCTGGAATAGTTGTCTGGTTATTTTATCAGGTGAGAGTATAAAATGACCTCTGACGTATTAAAAACTGCCATATAGAATACGAAGGCTAAAATCTACCACTTAAAACAGCAAATCGCCGAAACCACCGACCTCACCGAAAAGCGCCGGCTGCAACGACAGCTGAAAGAGCTGTAAACCCTACAGCTCTGGCATATCGATCAGTTGGGGTGAAAGATATGGAAGTGACCCGGCGGGTAACATAAAAAACCCCCGGAGCAGGAGGTCTTTGAAGGGTCCTTCGCTCCAGGGGCTTTCATTTACTGTTTGCAGTAGCCGCCACCATAAGGCATCGAAAAGACCAGGAGAATCAGGATTAAGAAAAGAATAGAGCTGCCTCCAAATCCGCCGCCACCGCAGCCACCATCATATCCACCGCCCATACCAAATCCCATTATGTTACCTCCTAACTTTATTTCCTTACAACGACATAGTATGGGCCAAAGGCAATAGTGTTACAAAAAACCGGCTTTATCTGGGGGAACAGGGAAATATTATATTAATTTATGCTGAGGTAATTGTTAATGAAAATGGACAAGTGCTATAGGTGCCTCTGCGCCTTCTGCGGCAACGAAGCAGGCTGCGATAATTATTGTGAAATGAAAGAGCACTGCAGCCATGAGCCGCTAGTTCATTGCCCTGATTTCGTTGCCGACCAATCTGAGTTTGGAATCGGCGAATCAAGGTACCTGGCCTGCTGCTATTCTTAGGCGGCCATAGAGGCTTACCAGGCGGGCAGGCCGGTGGACTGGGAGGATGTAAAGAGGGTGCTGAGGTTGGCGCTGGGTGAGCCGGAGGAGTGACTTGTGGGGGCGGCCAGGGCGGGTACTGGGCGGTGGTGAGGAGTGATTGGGAATGGTAAATATACCCCGATTTAATCGGGGTTCTTCTTGTCTTTAGGGATTTCCTTTTTGTCTTGCAGTATTTTTCTAAGCACAAACTTTGAAAGGGCCTCAATGACCTTGGTGTAATCCTCCTGACTGCTTGAATACCTTCTCTCAATTATCACCCAGATACCCCCCAGATCATGCTATACTTTTACATATATGCGGGTGATGAAGGGGGACGACCCTATCATGATGGTGGCATTTTATGCCAGAGTGTCAACTGACGAACAGGCCGAACGGGGAAATATAGAGAGCCAGGTAGATTTCGCCAAAAAGTATTTTGACCTTTATGGCGAGGCAAACGGCATAACGGGATGCGAATATTACCTGGATGACGGTGTGTCCGGAGTATTGCCGTTGAAAGATAGGCCGGCCGCATTAAGAATGCTTGCCGATGCTAAGGCCGGAAAATATGCAGCCGTGTTTGTTTACCGGCTTGACCGCCTTGCTCGATCAGTAAAGCATGTTTTGGATACATATGAGTTCCTTGAGGAAGAAAAAATAGCTTTAAAAAGCATGACCGAGGCCTTTGATACCGGCACCCCCACGGGTAAATTTTTCATGACACTGCTGGCCTCAATAGCTGCCCTGGAGCGTGACACCATCCTGGAGCGTACCCAGATGGGCAAGGAACGGGCCGCAAAAGAAAACAGGTGGACATCCGGGCAACCACCATTTGGCTACCGGGTTGGGCCGGACAAAAGACTGGTGATACATGAGCCGGAAACCGAGATCGTTGTATTGATTTTTAATCTGTACTTGGAAGGCATGCGTACGGTGCCAATTGCTGAGTATTTAAACGCCAGGGGGATACCCACTCCAACGATGTCTAAGGGGACAAGAAACAATTCGACTGGCAAATGGCATGCCGGCCATATCAGCATCATACTTAGAAACCGGACATATATCGGTGAGTATAGCACTATGCAAAGGAGTAAAAAGCAAAAAGAGGGGCGTATAATCCAGGTTCCGCCCATTATTGATAAAGAGATATATGAAAAAGCTAATCAGTTGCTTATAGAAAATGCCGATATTGGCCGGGGCGCCAGAGGCAGGGAATATTTGCTGCGGGGACTGATTTACTGTGGGAACTGCGGCCGGGCTTTTGTCGGTAGTAGCGGAAACAGTAAAGAGGGTAGGGTTTACTATAGGTGTACCGGGACGGTGAACTATGGCCAGGGGAAAACCTGTGACGCCAAAATGATTAGGGCGACCGACATCGAGAATGCCGTATGGACTGATATACAGCACTTTTTGAACAACCCCGGTAAAGTTGTGGAAGCAATAAATAATTCTTTAAAAATCGAAGCGGAGCAGCTAGAACCAGTTCAAAATGAGATCGATGAAATAGAAAAAAGCCTCCTGGAAAAACAGGTCGCACGGCAAAAGATAGTGTCATTTGTGTCAAAAAGAATCATTACTGATACTGAAGCAGAAAATGAATTACTAACCCTGGCCGGCCAGATAGAAACCTTGAACAGGCGCAAAGACCAACTACTTTTAAGGTTGGAGCAGAGCCAGGAGCTTTCAAACCGGGCTGTGAATGTATCATTGATACTGGATAAGCTAAATAATGCCGCCAGGGGCGACTATGCTGAAGACAAAGCTGAACTGATCAAGGCTATTGTTAGCAGGGTAACCGTGAACACTGAATATGAAGGAAAGAGAAAGGAATCAAGGGTACTTATTGAATATTATTTTGATCTGTCACGTTGTATGATTCTAGGCGTCTCAGGAGATGCTCAAATGCGACGAAAAGTTTCTCTGGAATCTTCTTTCATTATCCCAGGAAGGTAATTTCAAGGCCGGGCGATTTGCCCTTATCTATGCCGATGAAATGATTATTGCCCATACAAACGAGAATGAATACAAGTCTTTTATTGGTAATAAGAAAAATGAAGCTCTGCAGTCCAGGATTATCGTTCTGAAAATTCCGTATAACCTCAGAGTATCGGAAGAAATAAAAATATATGAAAAGCTGATCAAGCAGGGGGATTTAAAGGATATTCACATTGCCCCGCATGCTCTCAAGGTAGCAAGTATTTTCTCGGTGCTCTCCCGTCTGAAAGAGAGTAAGAAGCAGGGCATGGACGTGGTCAAGAAGATGAAGCTATATGACGGCCAGGATGTGGAAGGATTCAAACAAAAAGATCTGAATGAGCTGCATAATGAATTTGAGAATGAAGGAATGAGCGGGGTTGATCCCCGTTATGTAATCAACAGGTTGTCATCCGCGCTGATTAGAACTACTACCAGATGTATCAACCCGCTGGACGTTTTGAGGGCTTTAAAGGACGGGTTGGACCAGCACGCTTCCGTCAATAAGGAAGAAAAAGACCGCTTGCTCAACTACATTTCCGTAGCCCGTAAGGAATATGACGAGTTGGCCAAGAAGGAAGTGCAAAAGGCCTTTGTGTATTCATACGAGGAATCTGCGAAGGTGCTTTTTGACAACTATCTTGATAACGTAGAGGCTTTCTGCAATGGAGTAAAGATCAGGGATCCCATAACCGACGAGGAGATTGATCCCGACGAAAAATTAATGCGCTCTATAGAGGAGCAGATTGGCGTATCGGAAAACGCGAAAAAGAGTTTCCGGGAGGAGATATTAATTCGCCTCTCTTCCTACGCCCGCAAAAACATAAAATTTGACTACAGATCACACGAGCGCCTGAGGGATGCCGTGGAAAAGAAATTATTCGTGGATCTAAAGGATGTAGTAAAGATTACCACATCAACAAAGACTCCCGATGCCGAGCAACTCAAGAGGATGAACGAGGTTAGCGCCAAGCTTATGGACGAATATGGTTATTGTCCCAATTGTGCCAATGAATTGTTAAAGTATGTGGGAAGCCTTCTCAACAGGTAGGGAACAGCGACGGGGCCGGGTATCCGGCCTGTCGAGCCGCAAACGAATTTAAATATGTGTGGATGCGGGGGGAAGCCTCAGATGTCCAATAATTACACTATCTCCCGTAATGACTGGTCACTGCACCGTAAAGGTGAGATTGACCGGCAGCGCCACCGGGAGAAGGTTAAGGAAGCAATAAAAAAGAATCTTGCGGATATCGTATCAGAAGAAAGCATTATCATGAGTGACGGGCAGAAAATTATCAAGGTTCCTATTAAATCTCTTGACGAATTTAACTTTCGTTTTGATCAGGGCAAAAATAAACATTCTGGCCAGGGCAAAGGCAAAACCCAGGTGGGGGATGTTCTGCACTCGGAGCCCCAGCCGGGTAGCGGAAAGGGTAAGGGTGCAGGGGAAGAACCAGGGGTGGACTATTATGAGGCGGATATATCCATGGAGGAACTGGCTGAACTGATATTTGAGGATCTCGGGTTACCGAACCTGGAGCAGAAGAAGAAACCTGAGTTGGCATCGGAGTCGCCGGAGTTTAAGGACGTTAGGAAGAAAGGAATTATCAGCAATATAGATCGGAAGAGAACCATTTATGAGTCAATTAAAAGAACAGCCCTTAAAGGTGAGCCTTATTTGGGTAAAATTACAAAGGATGATTTACGCTTCAAAACCTGGGATATATCGTATAAATACGAGTCAAATGCTGTTGTTCTGGCTATGATGGATACATCCGGTAGTATGGGTCCCTTCGAAAAATATATCGCCAGGAGCTTCTTCTTCTGGATGGTGCGGTTTTTAAGAACTAAATACAAAAATGTTAAGATCGTCTTCCTGGCCCATCATGTTGAAGCAAAGGAAACCACCGAGGAAGAGTTTTTCACCAAGGGCGCCAGTGGCGGTACCCGTTGTTCATCGGTCTATAAGCTGGCGTTGGATATAATTGAGAAGCATTACAACCCTCAGGATTATAACATTTACGCTTTCCATTTTTCAGACGGTGATAACTTGGCTTCAGACAATGAGCAGTGCGTCACATTAATCAACGAATTGGTCGGGGTTTGCAATCTGGTTGGTTATGGTGAAATTGAGGGACCGTATTATTATACCAGCACATTACGTTCGGCTTACAAAAAGGTGAGCGATGCCAGATTTACCGTTGTAACCATCAAGGATAAAACAGGCGTATACCCAGCGTTGAAAAAATTTTTCAGCCAGGGGCCGGAGGGAATTAAAGCCTGATATTTTGTTGGGGAAGAAAGGGGGTAGCAGTACCCTCTTTTTTTCGGGTGTTCGTTTCTAAAAGGTTATATACCCCGTGCCGGAGAAATAGGCTGTAAATCCACAACAAATGGGGTTAACCGGGATTTGTTTTAGAATATGATGATATATTGTGGCTATTAGTCCTTGACGCGGAAAGCATTTTAAGTGAAAGTTAGTGTATTGGGTAGTAGACTGTGTTTTTAAGGGCGTGTTAAATATGGATATCATCAACCTTACCCCCAATTCACCGTACTGTCTGGACTTTGAAAATGACGATTTCTTGAACTATGCCTGGATCGCGGACCTGTCCGGCTGTAGTTTTAACGGCATTCTGGAAAATGGGGTATTGGTATCAAGGATGGCCTGGCAGATAGACCCTTTTTGGTGTGCTGAGAATGGTGTGGTGGGTGTAGCTACCCTCGAAACCCTCCATAAATACCGCTGCCAGGGCTATGCCAGGGAACTGGTGAATTATATCCGGGGCAAATTCCCGGATATGCCGCTGGTAATAGAGGTGAATAACCCTTTTTCCTACCAGTTTTGGAGCCGCTATAACCCGATGTCGCTGGGTAGGGGCAGGGGGAATGCATCTTTGTTCAAAGTTCTGCCTTTGCACCAGATATCCAATGCTGTGTGATACCCGTTAAAATTATCTAGATTACCGGATAGCAATATAAGTGAGCCTTGGGTTCGGAAGGGGTTATTCCCCTACCGAACCCTTAGAGCGAACTTAGTTCGAGCTTTACAGCCTGTTGATCCCTGACCTTCGAGGACGGAGCCTTACAGGCTGTTAGCGAGATAAATGCTGGATGTTCTTGTTATTACTTTCTCAAATAATAAATCTCATTATGAGATAAAGTCTCATAATGAGATTTCTGTTTTTCTTGTATGAACTTTAGATAGTCAAAGGCTTTATGGGATTTGTTTCTGTCTCAGGTTGAGATGACACAGGGGTTGGGTAGCAGACTGTAAAAGGCCAAGACCTTGTATCCAGCGGATAACCGGTATACTGTAGCTAATTTTTATCCTTTTGCTGGGTGGTATGTTAATTGCATTGTGGGATGTTAGAAGTTACTGATGCGGGGTGATAATAAATGAAGGCGAAAAAATTACAACGCATTCCATCGGTTTACGTAAACAAAGCTCTTTGCAAGGGATGTGGCATATGCGCGGCCATGTGCCCCAGAAAAGTAATAGCTCTGGATAGCCTGAAAAAGGCTGTGGTAATAAATCCTGCCGCCTGTGCAGGCTGTGAAAAATGCGTTATGCTTTGCCCCGATTTCGCTATTAACCTGGAGGACTGATAAAATGGCCAGTGTTATGCAAATGGCCAGGCTGATGCAGGGCAATGAGGCTGTGGCTGAGGCCGCTATAGCAGCCGGCGTAAATTTTTACGCCGGCTATCCCATTACACCGTCCACGGAGATTGCGGAGTTTATGGCCAGAAAGCTCCCTCTGACGGGCGGAGTTTTTATTCAGATGGAAGATGAGATTTCCAGTATGGCTGCCATCATCGGCGCATCTCTGACCGGGGCCAAGGCGATTACCGCTACCAGTGGCCCGGGCTTTTCGCTAATGCAGGAAAACATCGGCTATGCCGTTATGGCGGAAGTGCCCTGCGTAATTATTAATGTAATGAGGCTGGGGCCCAGTACGGGCATGCCCACGGCACCCGGCCAGGGCGATGTAATGCAGGCTAGATGGGGTACTCACGGGGATCACCCGGTAATCGCCCTATGTCCTTCTTCGGTTACCGAGTCATATGAACTTACGGTGCGGGCAGTTAATCTTGCGGAAAGATTCAGGACGCCGGTAATCCTTCTACTGGATGAGGTCGTAGCTCATTTGAGGGAGCGTATAATACTTCCCGCACAGGAGGACATTAAGCTAATCAACAGGGTGAAGCCTGCCGGAAATGATTCCTCATACCTGCCCTACAGGCCGATAGATAATGGAATCCCTCCCATGTCCGACATCGGCGGGGGCTATCGTCATAATGTGACCGGTCTGGTGCACGACGAAAGGGGGATTCCCTCTAACGATCCCGGTGTGGCGGGGGCACTTATTTCACGTTTGATGACTAAGGTCGCCGATTACACCGGGGAAATTTACATGTCCGACGGTTACCTGCTGGAAGACGCCGAAATTGCGGTGGTTGCCTACGGGGCGGTAGCCCGATCGGCCAGGAGGGCGGTCAAGGAGGCCAGGCAGGATCAAATTGCCGCCGGGCTGTGGCGCCCGGTTTCCCTTTGGCCCTTTCCCGGTAAGGAAATTGAGGAATTGTCCCGCAGGGTGCGTTGCATCATTGTGGCGGAAATGAATTCCGGTCAGATGGCCGGGGAGGTGGAAAGACACGCCGGCGGTAGGTGTCCGGTTGTTTCCCTGGCCAAGGTTAACGGTGAACTTATAGCTCCGGGGGAGATTCACCGGCGGATTAGAGAGGTGTATACAGGTGCCTGATGTAATTAAGGAATATTTCCGCCCGGGCAGCCTTCCCCATATGTGGTGCCCCGGGTGCGGCACGGGCATAGTTCTGCAGTCCTTTCTCCGGGCTATCCACCATTTGGGGTACCGGAGGGATGATGTGGCGGTGGTGGGCGGGATTGGCTGTTCCGCCCGGGCTGTAAGCTATATTGATTTTAACACCGTGCACACCACCCACGGCAGGGCACTGGCCTTTGCCACCGGCATCAAGCTGGCGAAGCCGGATTTGCAGGTTTTTGTGATCATGGGTGATGGTGACGCAGCCGCTATTGGAGGCAATCATCTGATTCACTCTGCCAGGAGAAACATTGATTTAAATGTGCTGGTAATCAACAATAGCGTTTACGGTATGACCGGCGGGCAGTGTTCTCCGCTGACACCCACGGGTAGCAGGACAGCCACCTCTCCCTACGGCAGCTTGGAAAGGCAGCTGAACATAGTCAATCTGGTTGCTGCCGCAGGCGGGACTTTTGTGGCCAGGTCCACCGCCTATCATGCCAAACTCACTGGAGAATTGATAGAGCAGGGAGTGGCCAATAAAGGATTTAGCTTTATCGAGGTTATATCTCAGTGTCCCACCGGTTTCGGCAGGAAAAACGGCCCATCTGATCCCGCGGCTATGCTGCAATGGCAGAAGGATAAAGCGGTTATGGCGGAAAAATACGGGAAGCTGCCGGAGGAAGAGGCCAAGGGTAAATTTCCAATTGGTGTGTTATTCAGAGATGAGGCTCCTGATTACACCGATATATATCTGGGGATGTCCTCCCGGGCCGGACGTGGCAAAGAAAGCGGGGGGAAGGATAATGACTGAAAGAGTAGAGATATGTCTGAGCGGGTCCGGAGGTCAGGGCATTATACTGGCGGGAATTATTCTGGCCGATGCGGTTATCCGTGAAGGTAAGAGCGTGGTGCAGAGCCAGTCGTACGGCCCGGAAGCCAGGGGTGGCGCCAGCCGGGCCGAGGTGATTATTGGCGGGGATGAGCTTGATTACCCTAAGATAAACAGCCCTGACATTTTGCTGGCCATGAGCCAGGAGGCCAGCGATAAATACCTGAAAAGGTTAAGGCAGGGCGGGATGGGAATTCTGGACAGTACCTATGTAGGCCTTCCTTCCGAAAGCGGCGTTAAAGTATTCCACTTGCCCATCAGCAGCATGGCCATCACCAGGCTGGGCAGGGAGATGATGGCCAACATGGTGGCCTTGGGAGCGCTGGTACGGATAACAGGTATAGTCGGACGTGAAAGTATTGAAGAAGCGGTGAGAGCCAGGGTTCCCCTGGGTAGCCTGGATATGAATCTTTCAGCGCTGGATATGGGGCGGGAACTGGCCATAAAATTCAGTAGTCAGTAGTCAGTAGTCAGAAGTTAGTAGTCAGTAGTAACGATGAAAATTACTTATACTATACCGGGTTTTATCAAAAGCCCGGTTTTTTTTGTTTATTGGAGCCGGGCGACAATATTTCGGGTGTTTGTTATAATATATAAATATAATAAACTCACGAATGGAGTATTTTGATGCCAATTTTAGTTGCAGTGCAGGAAGCTTGCCAGAAAGTAGCCGAAGCTGTGGCCAGCGTACTGAAGGTGGAAGTTGAAATAATCGATAATGAACTGGTACGTGTGGCGGGTACCGGCACTGTCCGCAACGACGTGGGTTACCGTCTCCGCAGGGGGTTTGTGAACAAGCATGTATTAGGTACGGGCCAGCCGGTATTTATTGATGAAGCCGGATATCACGATATCTGCGGCCACTGCCCCCTGACCGGAAATTGTTTCTATAGATCATCAATTGTTTATCCCATTCATGCGGAAACCAAGGTAATCGGTACCATCAGCCTGATCGCCTTTGACGCCCAGCAAAAGGAAAATTTAAGCAGGAACAGAAATTTAATGATGGAGTTCATCGGCAGGATGGCCGATTTGATAGGTAGTAAAGCTCTGGAAAGGGAGATTATTTCCGAAAGGATGCTGATGGCCGGTCACCTGGAGGCTGTTGTTGATGCCGTCTACGAGGCACTGGTGGCCATTGACCACGACGGTATAATTACCCATTTCAACCGCTCTGCGGAAAGGATGTTCCGGCTGACCAAGGAAGCAGCTATCGGCAGCATTATCCAGCAGGTGCTGTGGGGTATTAATCTTGAGGGAGTGCTGGAGAAAGGTAAAGGGTTTAACTCCCGGGAAGTATTCGTAAAAAGCAACGGAAAAAAACTTCATTTACTCTCCACCGCCAGGATAATCAAAGGTGAAGGGGGATCGCCCCTGGGGGTGGTGGCCTCCTTCAGAGATTTCAGTGAAACGCAAAAATTAGCATACGAATATATGAGCGCCCAGAGAGAGATAACCTTTGACGATATAATAGGAACAAGCAAAGTGATTAAGGACATAAAGAATCAGGCCCGGAAGGTTGCCGCCAGCAATTCCACCGTTCTAATACTGGGGGAAACCGGCACCGGCAAGGAGATTTTCGCCCGGGCCATCCACGCAGCCAGCCCCTTTGCCGACAAACCCTTTGTGGCCATAAATTGCGGCGCCATACCGGAGAGCCTTCTGGAAAGCGAACTTTTCGGTTATGACGAGGGTGCCTTCACCGGGGCCAGAAGGGGTGGTAAGCCGGGCAAATTTGAACTCGCTAACGGCGGCACCATTTTGCTGGATGAAATTGGAAATATGTCCTTTTACTTGCAGGCTAAATTGCTAAGGGTGCTGCAGGAGAAGCAAATTGAGCGAGTGGGTGGAACCCAGCTAATCACTGTTGATGTCCGGATTATTGCTGCCACCAACAGTGATTTACTAACCATGGTGGAAAAGGGCCTGTTTAGGGAGGATCTGTACTACCGGGTGAGCGTCATACCGATTATGCTTCCGCCCATTAGGGAGCGGACAGGTGATATTCCCCTGCTGCTGGATTATTATATCAAACGTTTTTCCGGCCTACTGGCTAAGGAGATTAAGGGTCTAACCGAAAGTGCGTTGCAGGCCTGCTTAAATTACGGCTGGCCGGGAAATGTCAGGGAACTGGTGAATGTGGTGGAATATGCTGTTAACCTGGAGGAAGGGGAATATATTGCCCGGGAAAGCCTGCCGCGCAGGGTATGGGATACCAGCAAGAAGCTGGAGCGGAAAGCGCCGGACGGGACAGAAATAGTACCCCTTGATATGCTGGAAAAGAAAGCGATTATGGATTCATTGCATAAATTTGGCTGGAACGATGAGGGAAAGCGTAAGGCTGCCGATGCTCTGGGCATAAGCAGGGCCACCATCTACAGGAAAATTGAGAAATATAGTCTGGAGCGAACTGGTGCAGAGACGGAAAAAGGTTAAGAATATAAAATAATTAATATATGATTGGCTAAATAGCCGGAGGGGTGAACTGCTGTTGAGTATGGAGTGCCGGGATGAAGTTGCCAATTTGAAACAAAAACTGATGGGGACCAAGGAAGAGGCAATTTGTGCCCTTAATTTTTTGAAAAAGGAAGAATATCGCTCCCTGGCCCAAAGTTTGAAGCAAGAGATTATAGCACTGGCTGGCGGGGACAGTATTGAAATATGCCGTATTGCCGGTGAGTTACTGTTGCATGTTGATCCCGGTTGCGTTGCCGGACAAAGCTGGCTGGCCATGCGCCTGGCATCCTTTGCCTGCTCCAGGGCTCCCCTGGGACAAAGATTGCCGCTAATTGCGGCCATGGCGGAACTGGATGAAGAAAACCAGTTCTTTTATATTGAACGCTGCCCGGACCGGGATGATATTGTTGCTGCATTAATGGCAAACAATCAGTGGGTGCCGCTGCTGTCGCTGCTCAGGGTGTCACTGCTCTACTGGAAATACGATGTTTTAGCCTTACAGGATATGTTTTGGTTAATCAGGGTTTTGTTAAAGGTGAAGGATAACAGTTACGGAAAAGAAGCCGTTGTATTCTCTAAACCATCGGATGAGTTGAAAATTTCCAGCAGGGTGCTGGGCCGGATTTTGATAGATGAAGCGGTATCAGCAGCGGCCGGTGCCTGGATCCGATGCCTGAAGGGACCAGGGGGAGACAATGTATGTCTTGAAAATGTCTGGGTTTTTGAGGATGAGGAACTGGCCCGGGAGGTACTGGAGTCTCTGGCTGGAGAACCCGTTGCTTTTGCTTTATTTATAAAAGAAATGAAGCAGGAAGATGGGGTACAGAAAACCCAAATGCTGGGGGTCCCGGATGAACTGCTTATAACATTTTTTACCCGGGGAATAATGGCCGCAGAGTACAGCCTGATCAATTTGTTGCCGGAATTGATGCAAATAATTTCGATAAAACCGTATTTAGTGAAGGAATTCTTAGCAACTCTGGAATATTCGCAGGATAGGATCGTGGCCGTGGCAAAAGCCCTGCTGGCTGATAACCAGTTACCTGATAGTGAGGATTTCATGCAGATGTTGAAATCCATTGGGACTGGCCCGGCCCAAGGTAAAAAGCAGTATTATTAAGCTATTCATACTCCGGTTCAATATAAATTTGACCTGGAGCCATCCGGTTCAGCGGCGGAAAACGGCCTGTAGGCATATAAATGTCAATTTATAACCCTCCCGGGCATATTGTAGATACAGGGAGGGATATTTTTATGCATGCGCAGGAAGAAATGAAACTGCTGGAAGACGCCATCGAAATAATTACAGTCAAGGCAAAGGAATTCGGTCTGGATTTCTACAATATGTTTTTTGAAATTTGCCCAGCCGATATTATTTATACCTTTGGCGCCTACGCCATGCCGACCCGATATTCGCACTGGTCATTTGGGAAGGCCTACCAAAAGATGAAAACCCAGTATGACTATAACCTTAGCCGTATTTACGAGCTGGTTATTAACAGCAATCCCTGCTATGCCTTTTTGCTGGAAGGAAATACGCTGATCCAGAATAAACTGGTCGCAGCCCATGTCATGGCGCATTGCGATTTTTTTAAGAATAACGCATATTTTCAACATACCTCCAGGAATATGGTGGAATCTATGTCCAGTTCAGCGGACAGGTTCAGGGAATATGAATTCAAATACGGCAAACATAAAGTGGAAAGGTTTATAGATGCAGTTATTGCAATCCAGGAACATACAGATCCTTACCAGCGTATTAAACAGTCCGGTGAGACTTTCAAGGAGCAGTCCTGCGGCTGCGGTTCGGGCTGTGCATCAAGCCCGGGTTCCGGGTGCCAGGGTTGCGGCAGCGGGAATGGCGGTAAACACAGTTGCGGAAGCGGCGGGCACTTCCGCGATCAGAAAAGGGAAACCCCTTACGATGATCTTTGGGACTTGGACGAAAATGAAAAAGCCGACGAAAACGAGCAGGAAAAGCCGGTAAAGTTTCCGGAGCACCCCCAGAAGGACCTGCTCCTGTTCATTATGGAACATTCCAGGGAATTAAAAGACTGGCAGAGGGATATTATTTCGGTTGTAAGGCAGGAAATGTTATATTTTTGGCCCCAGATACAGACAAAAATTATGAATGAGGGCTGGGCTACCTACTGGCACCTTAGAATTATCAGGGAGATGGATTTAACCGAGGACGAGGTAATCGAATTTTCCAAAATGAATGCCGGCGTGATTCAGACCTCTCCTATGCGGATAAACCCCTATTACCTGGGTTTGAAAATGTTTGAAGACATAGAAAATCGCTGGGATAATCCCACTGACGAAGAAAGGGAAAAATACGGCCGCAAGGGGGGAGAGGGCAGAAAAAAAATATTTGAGGTCAGGGAAACGGAATGTGACGTATCTTTTTTACGCAATTATCTTACCAGAGAACTGATGGAGGAATTGGATTTATATTTGTATAAGAAGACGGGCTACGAGTGGAAGGTCACAGATAAGGACTGGGAAACAGTCCGGGACGGCATTGTGGCCAGTATGACCAATTGCGGTTTTCCCTATCTGGTGGTGGATGACGGCGATTTCAACAAAAGGGGGGAGCTTTATATTCGCCACCAATTCGAAGGGCTGGAGCTAGACGTGTTTTATGCGGAGAAAACTTTGCCCCAGGTTTACACCCTTTGGGGAAGGCCTGTACACATCGAGACGGTGCTGGATAATAAAAAAGTGCTTTTTACCTATAATGGTGATAAAAGTAGCAAAAAATTTCTCTGATTTCGCCCGCCTGTAGGTGTCCAATTGAGAGATGAGAAGTGGGAATACAGGAGGGAATTCGCTTAAGCGAATTCCCTTAAGACACTCACTTCTAACCTCTCACTTCACACTTCCCATATGTCAGAGCGTCCTCCTATAAACCGTTAGTGAATGCTGTTAAGCAAGGAAATATTCTATATAACTGTTAAATGCAGGCTGCCAGCCAGAATCAAATCTGCAGATATGTGTCGGCTAAAGGAGGAATATGGATTATTTTACCGAACCATGCAAAATTAGCGTGGTTTTTGTTTTGGGGGGTGTCTGATATTTTTGGCTCCGACAGACATGCTGTAAATAATCTGGTAAGGGAAGCCCAAGGCGGTGATGTGAATGCCCGGGACAAGCTCATTTCTGAATTCCAGATTTTTATTAAAAAGATAGTATCGAAAAACTCTACCGGCTACGAAGAGATAGATAGCCGGGAGGAATATAGCGTCGGCCTGATGGCTTTTAACGAAGCAATTGACGGGTATAAAGCGGGGCTTCGCTCATTTCAATCCTTTGCGGCGGAAGTAATTAGAAGAAGAATTATTGATTGCCACCGCTCGCGGAGCAGCTACAGGGCACGTAATCTTTATATCCTTGACGAAGAAAAGTTTGCCGCCGTGCCTGATTCCGCCAATCCCACAGAGCAGGTGCACATAAAAATGGAAATGGAGGCCTTTTTAAAAAGCCTCTCCCAGTATAATGTAAGCCTCCGGGAACTGATGAGGGAAACCCCCAAACATGTCGATTCCAGGCTGCTGTGCATTCGCATAGCCAGGATAATTGCCGGTGAGCCAATTCTGAAAAGCCATTTTGATAAATATAAGACCATACCTGTAAAAATGCTGCTGGAGAAAATCAATATTAATAAAAAAACCGTGGAACGCCATAGAAAATACATAATTGCCATTTGCCTGGTGCTGATGAGCAATCTGGAAACCAT
The DNA here is from genome assembly GCA_000961595.1 of Peptococcaceae bacterium BRH_c4b. Taxonomy (GTDB): domain Bacteria; phylum Bacillota; class Desulfotomaculia; order Desulfotomaculales; family Desulfocucumaceae; genus Desulfocucumis. The sequence continues at coordinate 89,744 of LADO01000029.1, read as the reverse complement.
GAAGGAATACGTGGAAAACCTGGGCAGGGACGGTGATAGTAATGCAGGTTAAAGCAACGGTAATCGAGGCAGAGCGGGATCGCGCCATAGTGATGAATGAACACTGTGAGTTTGTGTCTGTAAGAATTGATACGCCTATGCAGGCCGGTGAAACTATAGCATACCTGCCCCGGGACGTTATACGCGAGAGACGTTTTTCGCTAAAATATGCCGCCATGGCGGCGTCCTTCATACTTTTCTGCCTGATATCCGTCTCCGTTTTCAGGCATGTGACAGATCCCGGGGTATACGCCTATGTAGGTCTGGATATCAACCCCAGCCTGGAGTTGGGGATTAATAAAGAAAAACGGGTGCTAAGCTTTACCGCTTATAACGAGGATGGCAGACGGGTTATCGAGAAACCGGGCCTGTTAAATTTAGATGTAAATGACGCCGTAGCCGCAATAATACAGGAGTGTCAGGAAGACGGTTATTTAGGGGTAGGCAGGATTAACGAAATTGCAGTATCCCTGCACATGACCGGAGAAGACGGTGGCCGGGAGCTAATGCTGGGAATAGACCGGACGCTTTCCAGGGAACTGGAGCAGAACGGCCTATCTGCCAGAACATATTATTTCAATATCAGTCGGGACACCAGGGAACTGGCAAGGGAAAAGAATATCTCCCCAGTGAAATACATGCTTTGGCAGGAGGCAGATAAACGGGGTTTTTCTGTGCCTCTGCAGGATTTTTCACTGCAGGAGCCCGTTATTGAGGATTTGGCCCGGGAGTTTCAACTAAAAGATCCCGGGTTGGGTGCTTCCACCGGAAATGAAATGTTGCACGGCAGTTTACCCGTTAATGGAAATTTGCCCCAAAACGTTAATCCCGGGGCTCCATTAGAGCCTACCGGGAATAAGGCGAATATCTTTCCCGGCATCTCGCCAGGAGTATCCGGTAAAGGGAAAGCCGGTGTTCGATCCTCCGGCAAGCAAGTCACGGATGTTCCGGGGACCAAGCCGGGGGCAGGCGGGGTTAAAGAAAAGGCGGAGTCCAAAAAACAAAATTCCGCATTCGGAAAAACGGCCCCAGGCTATAATGAGAAAAAAGTCGAAAACGGTGAAATGGATTCGACAAAGACTGAAAACATGACGGAGCCCGGTGGTAAAGAAGGCAGCAATGCTGCAAATACTGTCTCCGTTGACGGAAAGGATAAAGACACCTTACAGGGAGATGCTGCCTCAGGCTCTGTTGATTCCTCTTACGGCGACGGAAGCGGGAAGGATAAAAGCGGGAATCAAGCAGGACCATCTGACAGAACCGGTTCTGGAGGTAAGGGGAGTTCCGCTGGAGGCGTCTCGGACAACGGCGGGTCAAGTGGTGGGGGTTCGGGAGGCAGCAAAGGCTCCGGTGGTAATGGCGGCTCCGGCGGAGGATCAGGAGGGGCAAAAGGCTCAGACGGCGGAAGTTCCAAAGGAAAGTAATAAGTCGAAAGTAACATATTAACTTTACAACCCCCCAAAAACCTTTAGGGCTATCGAAGTTTGAAGTAGACAGTCAAGCGCTGGCGATTCACAATAAGATGGAGGTGTTTTTGTTGAAAAAGCGTATTTTATCTCTTGTTATTTGTATCCTGTTTACTCTCAGTTTAAGCACCGTCGCACTGGCCAAAAACAGCGGCGGTGGCGGTAAAAGCAGCGGCGGTAAAAGCAGTTCTTCATCCAGTAATGCAAACAGTTCCGGATCCAAGTCCGGCAGCGGTTCAGAGGATGGTTCCGTCAGCAACAGTGGCGATACTGTTAACGAAGAAGACACTGCAAACGTGACCGCCACAGAAGAGGATCAGCAAGTCGATGAAGCGGAAGATGGCGCCGAAACCGGTGATGGCGATGATGCTGCTGCTTCCGCCGGCAAAGAAAACAAAAAACAGCTTAAAACTCAGGCCAAGGAGCAGTTAAAGGAACAGGTTAAGGCAAAGATTCAGGAAAGGGTAGAAACAACCAACAGCGGTGAAGTTACCGGTACCGGGCTGGCTGTGAAAGTTAAAGTCAGGGGATATGAACTGCAATCTGACGTTCCCCCGGTGATTAAATCCGGCCGCACACTGATACCCGTAAGGGCTATTATGAACGGTATGGGCGCCGATGTGGCCTGGGACGCCGAAACCCCAGAAATCGTTACCATAACCAAGGACGGCACCACGGTGGTTCTCACCCTGGGCAGCAACGTTATAACTGTCAACGGGGTGGAGCAGACCATGGATGTGCCGGCCCAGTTGATCAGCAACAGAACTTTCGTTCCTATAAGATTCGTGGCCCAGGCTTTAAATATGAACGTTGGTTGGGATGAAGAAACCGGTACAGTGGACATCGGTGACGGTACCGAAACAGGCGAAGAAGAAGGTGCTGAGGAGACAACCGGACAGGAAACCGGCGACACTAGCGAGTCGGATAATAGTGACACGGTAACCGGGGATGAAACGGATACAGATACAGGCGAAGGGACGGTTACAGAGGATACCTCTACCGACTCCGGCGAAGCAGTAACCGGGAAAACGACAGAAACAGAAACAGAAACACAGTCCTAATCCGAGACTACTGTCTCACCTGATGAAACGGTGGCTGAATAATGGTGTAGCACCACAAAATTAGGCGCCAGGAACACGGCGGCTGTTAACCACAACATATTTATGCTATTTGAAAAACTATAAGATAAAAATATAATCCCCGGGCAATAAGCCCGGGGATTATATTTTTACTCCGGTGCCGGAATGACCCGACTATTTTACCTTGAAATGTAGTATTGTAGTATTCAGATGCTCTGAAATGTCTTTTTCAATAACAAGTTTCTTTGTGTTTGATGCAATAATTTATATACCTTTTAAAAAGGGTTAATGGTATATGCTGGCGAATTTTCACCTAAGCAAAAAATTTGTATCTTTTTAGCGTATACTTAAAACTGGACCGAAGGAGTGAGTTGTCGTGTCCGGAGACTTACCGGTGAAAGAGAAAATGGAAATAAGCGAAAAAAACACTATATTTGCATTGGATATCGGAACCAGATCAGTTATTGGGGCTGTGGTCAGGCAGGAAGGCGCGAGTCTTAGAGTACTTGCCCAGCATATTACAGAGCACGAGAGCAGGGCGGTATTTGACGGCCAGATACATCATATCGGCAAAGTTACCGAAGCTGTGACCAGGGTCAAAAATGCTCTTGAAGAACAGCTTGGCGTGAATCTAACCAGAGTGGCCATAGCCGCGGCCGGAAGGTCCCTGAAAACGAAAATGGTCAGGGTGGAGCAGGACGTAGATCCCGCCATGGAAATTGATTATATGCTTTGCCGGGCGCTGGAGAATGACGGGATAAAAAAAGCGCACGATGAATTAAAAAACGAAATCGGCAGCGAGGCCGAAGATTTTTACTGCGTTGGCTATTCGGTGGTCAGCTACTATCTGAACGGCTACTCCATAGCCAATCTTGAGGGACACCGGGGTAACAATATAGCCGTGGACGTACTGGCCACATTCCTTCCCGCATCAGTAGTCAACAGTCTTTATGCAGTTTTGGGAAGGGCGGGACTGGAGCCGGTGAGCCTCACCCTTGAGCCTATTGCCGCAGCGGCGGCGATTATACCGGAAAGCTTCAGACTGCTTAATCTGGCGCTGGTGGATACTGGAGCAGGGACTTCGGATATAGCTGTTTCCCGGGAAGGCGCCATCGTTGCCTACGGCATGGTGCCCCAGGCCGGGGATGAAATAACGGAGTCTGTTGCGGAGGGCTGCCTGGCGGATTTTAATACAGCCGAAAAAATAAAAAGAAATCTGATGCATGTTGAGGAGATAAGTTATACCGACGTTGTCGGCGTAGAAGCTACTGTTCCCAGTGAGGTGGTATTGGAGAATATTGGCCCGGTGCTGGAAAGCATTACGGACAAAATAGCCGGGGAGATTATCAGGCTAAACGGCGGTTCCCCCCCCAAATCTGTTTTCTGTGTAGGCGGTGGTGGCCAGGTGCCCACCTTTACGGACAGGGTGGCAGACAAACTTGGGCTTGATAGGCAGAGGGTGCGGCTCAGGGGAAGGGATTCCATCGCCGGTCTGATTGCGGACCAGGATGGTGTTAGCGGTCCGGACGGTGTAACCGTAGTGGGTATAGCCCGGGTCGCCCTGGAAAGGGTAGGTCACGACTTCATCACTATAACTGTAAACGGTAGGGAAAACCGCCTGCTCTATTCCAGGGAAATCAACGTGTCCGATGCCATGAGACTTATTGAATTCAGCGCCGTGGATTTGGTAGGCAAAAACGGCAGGGATTTAACGGTAACGGTTAACGGGGAAAAGAAAATAATTTACGGGGGGCTTCGCCACCCCGCAGGGATACTGGTCAACGGTGAGAAAGCCAGTATCAAAACTGTGCTAAAAAACGGTGATGTCGTAGAAATAGTCAAAGCAGAAAACGGGGAAGACGCCACTGCCTGTGCCGGTGACTTTGCGGAGGACCACGGCGGTATATCCGTTTATTGCAATGGCAGGGTGGAAACTCTTGAACCAGTGATCATAGTTAACGGACTCCCGGCTGGTCATGAAACTGTGCTCAAAGAAGGGGACGACATCGCCGTTCAGGCGGTTAAAACCGCAGGCCAACTGGCCAGGATGAAATATATAGACCTGCCGGCTCATGTAATTTATGTAAATGACGATCCGGTGGATGCCAGTTATATGCTAAAAGATGGTGACAGGGTTGAATTTAAAAAAAAAGATCATAGTGGGGAAGTGACCCGGGAAAATGAACATGGAACTTCTGGGGGCACGGTGGGTGGCATCAAAATTACCGTTAATGGAAACGATGTGTTACTCCGGGGTAAACGCGATTATATTTTCATAGACATTTTCAATCATGTTGAGATCGACCTGACGGCCATACGCCCGGGCTGCGCAGTAAACCTTTTGCTCAATGGCAACAGGGCTGGTTACACGGATACCGTTAAGAACGGGGACATAGTGGAAATATCTTTTAAATAAGGTAAAAACCTATGGAAATTAAAACGTAGGTAATAAAAAGTATTAGTCCTTCCAGATAGTCCGTCTCGCTGTCCCTCACGATATTGTTTACCACTACGATGGCCAGTATAATACAGGCTATTTCCAGGGTATTAAAGAGCAGGTTCATGGGATGGCCGAAAGCATAGCCCAGAAATACCAGTACAGGCGCTACGAACAGGGCGATTTGCACGGATGAGCCCACAGCAATTTCCAGGGCTATATTCATTTTATTCTTCATGGCCATCATTATGGCGGCACTGTGTTCCGCCGCGTTGCCCACTATGGGGATAAGTATAAGACCTACGAATATTTCCGAGAGGCCCAGCGCCTGCGTGGCGGGCTTGATGGTGGATACCAGTATTTCACTCATAATCACCACTGCCAGCACTGATAAGAATAATATTACGATGCTTTTTTTAAGGCTCCACTCCGAACCCTGTCCCTCGTGTTCCACATGGAATAAATGTTTGTGGGTTTTGAAAGAGAATAGCATGCTGGCAATATATATCAACAGTAGGGCCACAGCCGTCCACAAGCTCAGGGTCTGAAGCTTGTCCGGGCTTATATGTCCGGTGATGGAAAAGATGGCTGGCACCGAAAGGGATATAATTATCATCAGTAAAAGGGAAGTATTCAGGTTTGACACGTAACAGTTGAACAGCAATCTTTCATATTTCAGCCCGCCGATAAATGCCGCCAGACCCAGAACCAGCAGTATGTTGCCCAGTATACTGCCCGCGATGCTGGCTTTGACTATGGATATAAGCCCTTCCTTGAGGGCGAAAATAGTTATTATTAATTCAGCTGCGTTGCCCAGGGTAGCGTTCAGTAAGCCCCCAACCCTGGGTCCGGTGTGGATGGCCAGTTCCTCCGTAGCCCTGCCGATTATTGCCGCCAGAGGGACTATAGCAATAAGTGATCCTGCAAACAGATATGCCTCCTCGGCATGCAAAAACTCCATTACCAGCACTGCCGGAACCAGCAGCAAAAGATAGTTTAAATATTTCAATGCCGTACCCCTCCCGTTTTTCATCAAAAATTGCATGTAGATCAAGGGTGGTAAATGGGCAAAAATTATCCCGGTTATAGTATTAGTATAACGGCAGTTTAAATCTGCGTTATATTATTCCATATTTCACCGGGATTGTAATGAAGCCGTTATGTTTTTATGTTTTACCGGGGATTAAAACCAGTAATAAATCTGTAAAAGTATGGCAGTTACCGCAGCGGTCATAACCGGACCGCAAGGCACCCCCTTTAAAAATACGGTTCCCAGGATGGTTCCCAGGGTCATGCCGAAAATTATCTCGGGCATGGCCTTCATTAATTTCAGGCCCTCGTTGTTTAGATGAGTGGCCAGGGCTCCACCCAGGAGGGCGATAAGACCGGGCACGGAAGAAAAATTGTATTTTAATTCCTTAATTTGCACCTGCCCCCGGGCCATGGGCAGAAGTATATAAATCATCAGTATTAGCAAACCAAGTTTCAGTCCCTTGTTTTCTAGGAAGGGAAAAAGAAGCTGGTCAAGGCTGGAAAACTTGATGATTAGCAGCACGCAACTGGACATCGCCACCAGGTTTGAGCGCCCCAGAATGCCTATGATCAGCAGTCCCAGAAGTATATAACTGGATGTGTCCATGCTTCCACCGGGCCTTCCGTGCTATTTTATATCACTCCGTTCAATATATTGTTAAAAATAATAATTTATGTTGCCAAGCCCTCGTTCGGTTCCCGGCAAGTTTATCCTGGAAAAGTATGCCATTTTCGCCTGTCGCACCGTTAACTGTAATACAGCATAGAATATTACAACAAATTCCGGGCGGAAGGAGGTTGTATGAATGGGTGGAACCAATCCGTACTCCCTGTTTTTAATATTAATTCTGCTCATACTGGGAATGGACCCGGATTGTGAAAAAAAGCTGGGGACGGCAAAAGATCTTGTGGAAAAAGTAAGCACTACCCTAAGTAATATGAAAAACGGGGCAAAATCACTGCAGACGGATGTAGAAGATATGCATTTTATGTTATTAAATATGCGGCAACCCGGTGGCAGCTAAATATAAACGGCAATAAATGCCCGGGGGCACAACAAAACGGTGAAAAACAATTTCGCCGTTTTGTTGTTTATAAGCCCATGCCATAACAAATTTTTGGTGCTGAGCAGGAAATCACAGTTTTGTTCCCGAATGTGCTTTAGAAAGCGGCAGGTTATATATGGAAGCTGTTCCGGGGGTGATACGGTGGGCGAAAAGGAATACTTTCTGGGCTGGCAGATATTGCTGCCCGGCGCGGCCAAAAAATTCTGGCATTTAATAAAACAATTCGGCTCTGCCGCCGGCGCCTGGAATGCTTCCGAAAGCCAACTTGTTTCAACCGGCGGGTTTAACCCGCTACAGGCGGCGGAAATTGCCTCCTCCCGCAAATCTATGCATCCTAAAGAAGAGCTGGAAAAATTAAGTCAAATGGGCATTAATTATATAGAGTTTGAAAATTCCGCCTATCCGGAAATATTGAAGAATATTTTTGACCCTCCTCCGGGCATTTTTATGCGTGGAGGTATATGCATAGGTGGCCAGTTATCTGTAGCCGTGGTAGGATCGCGAAAGCCCACCCCATACGGGGTTGCCGTAGCAGAGAGATTGGCGTCCGGCCTGTCATCTGCCGGGATAACGGTGGTGTCAGGAATGGCCCGGGGTATTGACACCGCTGCCCATAAGGGCGCACTAAAAGCCGGCGGGGGTACCATAGCTGTGCTGGGGTGCGGCGTGGATGTGGTATACCCCAGGGAAAACAAGAGAATCATGGAAGAAATAGCATCTTCCGGGGCGGTAATTAGCGAGTATCCTCCCGGTTCGGAACCGGTGGCCTGGCATTTTCCGGTTCGGAATCGTATCATCAGCGGGCTTTCCAGAGCTGTGGTGGTGGTGGAGGCCGCCGCCAGGAGCGGTGCTCTGATTACGGCGGATATTGCCCTGGAACAGGGCCGCGACGTTATGGCTGTGCCCGGAAATATCTCTTCTCCCTTAAGCTGCGGCCCCAACCGTCTTATTAAACAAGGGGCCAGGCTGGTGGAGGGGGTAGCCGATATAATGGATGAACTTGGACTTGACCGTCTTTTCAGCGGTGTCCGGGAGACTGAAAAGTCTTATCCCCGCCTGACCGGTGATGAGGATAAGCTAATAAAGCTGCTTACCCTGGAACCGCTGGCGCTGGATAAGCTGGTGGAGGAATCGGGACTGGCGACACAGCAGGTGCTGGCAGCCCTCATGTTTCTGGAGCTCAAGGGACTGGTCAGGCAGTTGCCTGGAAATTATTATATGGCAGATGGTTTATAAAAGCCTGGTGTGCGGTGGTTCTTGCCTCGCATTGGATAAAATTTTTGTCTTTTGTTCTAGCGGCTGCTATATAACATAAATTTTTTAAAAAAGTTTTGTTGTGTTAATAATAGCTTTAAATCCGTGGACAAAGGTAATATAAGCAGAGGTGGTACGTTTGGGCAAAACGCTGGTAATTGTGGAATCTCCTGCTAAGGCGAAAAGTATCAGCAAATTTTTGGGGAATAAATTCAAGGTATTGGCTTCCATGGGGCATGTTAGGGATTTGCCCAAAAGCCAACTGGGGGTTGATGTTGAGCATGGCTTTAACCCCAAATACATTACCATCAGGGGGAAAGGCGATACCATCAAGGAATTGAGGTCTGCCGTAAAAAAGGCTGATAAAGTGCTGTTGGCTTCTGACCCTGATCGTGAGGGTGAGGCTATCGCCTGGCATTTGCAAAAGCTGCTGGAGATAGATGATAAAGATCCCTGCAGAATAGAGTTTAATGAAATCACCAAACAATCTATTCAGAATGCCGTTAAAAAACCACGTCCCATAGACGACAAGCGGGTGGATGCCCAGCAGGCCCGGCGCATACTGGATCGCCTGGTGGGCTACAAGCTAAGCCCCCTGCTTTGGCGAAAGGTTAAAAAGGGATTGAGCGCCGGCAGGGTGCAGTCCGTGGCAGTTCGGTTGATTTGTGATCGGGAGGAGGAAATAAACGCCTTTGTTCCGGAGGAATACTGGACTCTCACGGCGATTCTGGCCAGAGGAGGTCTTAACCCCTTCGAAGCCAGGCTACACCGCATTGGCAAAGACAAGGCGGAAGTGCCGGATGAAGAAAGAATGGATGGCATACTGGCTGATTTAAAGGGAGCCGTTTATACGGTGGTTAAGATTGTCCGCAAGGAAAAAAACCGCCAGCCTGCTCCACCTTTTATCACCAGCAGTTTGCAGCAGGAAGCCTATAGAAAGCTGAATTTTACCGCCCGTAAAACAATGATGGTGGCGCAACAGCTTTATGAAGGTGTAGAACTGGGCAAGGAAGGCCCTTCAGGGATTGTAACGTATATTCGCACCGATTCCGTAAGGCTGTCTGAGTCAGCCATTGCGGAGGCCAGGGAATTTATAAAGAATAAATTTGGCGAGTCCTTTGTGCCTCCTGTACCCAGGCGGCTTGCAGCCAAAGGCCGGGCTCAGGATGCCCATGAGGCCATCAGACCCACGTCGGTGGATAGGGAACCGGAATCAATCAAAGGATTTCTGACAGCGGACCAGTATAAATTGTATAAACTGATCTGGTCACGGTTTGTAGCCTGCCAGATGAGCCCCGCTGTAATCGACACCACCAGTGTCGATATTTCGGCAAAGGACTATACCTTCCGGGCCACGGGCTCCATTATCAAATTTAAGGGATTTATGCAGGTTTATACTGAATCCACAGATGACGGTGAAAAGGAAAAGGAAAATGTTCTGCCGGAACTGGCCGAGGGAGATTTGCTGGATCTTCAGAAACTGACTCCCAAACAGCACTTTACCCAGCCCCCGCCGCGATATTCAGATGCTACCCTGGTCAAGGCCCTGGAGGAAAAGGGTGTTGGCAGACCCAGTACCTATGCCCCCATCGTGGAAACGATATTAAAGCGAGGCTATGTGGTGCGGGAAAGTAAGCAGTTCTACCCCACCGAATTGGGTATAATAGTAGTGAATTTGCTAAAAGAACATTTCCGTGACATCATTGATGTGGAATTTACAGCGGAAATGGAGGAGAAGCTGGACGGCGTGGAAGAGGGGGAGCAGGACTGGGTAAAGCTACTGGACGATTTTTTCCAGCCCTTCGACAAAACGCTCAGTAAGGCCGAGGAAGAGATCGGCAGGGTAGATCTGGCGGATGAAGTTACCGAAGAGGTTTGCGAGCAGTGTGGCCGGAACATGGTTATCAAGATGGGGCGCTATGGTAAATTTCTGGCCTGTCCCGGCTTTCCCGACTGCCGCAATACCCGCCCCCTGCTGGAGCCCACCGGGGTGAACTGCCCGCGCTGTAAAGGTGAACTGGTACTGCGCAGAAGCAAAAAGGGCCGCGCTTTTTACGGGTGCAGCAATTATCCCGACTGTGGATTTGTAGTCTGGGACCGGCCCAGCAATGAAAAATGTCCTTTGTGCGGGGGCATTACCGTAATAAAGAAAGCCCGCGGGAAGGAAGAGCACAAGTGTGTCAATCAGGAGTGCTCCGCCGCTGTAAAAAGCCGTGTGGCCGTTAATGCAAACACCGCAGCGGCAAAAGCCGGTAAAAAATCCGGTAAGGCGGTGGCAAAGAAAAAAAGCACTGGCTCCGGTACCAGCAAGGCTAACAAGAATGCCTCGAAGACCACAGGGAAGCCCGTCTCCAAAACAGGGAAGAGCACTAAGGAGAAGGTGGCGCTTTAGTTATTTGTATTGGAATCCGGAGCAGCAGCGTTTTTGCGCAGCGGCGTCCTTACAGTAAAGAAGGGGGGTTTTGGTCCGCATTTCAGGTATGCTGCGGACCGGAACTATTGGCATATATAATGGTAGTCGGGGCCGGGTTGGCGGGATCTGAAGCAGCCTGGCAATTGGCCCGAAGAGGTTATAAAGTAAAACTCTATGAAATGAGACCTGTCAAACCAACCCCGGCCCACAACACCGGGCTTTTTGCCGAGTTGGTATGCAGTAATTCCCTGCGGGCGGTAGCCCTGGAGAATGCCGTGGGCTTGCTGAAAGAGGAAATGCGCCGGCTTGGTTCACTAATCATGGAGTGCGCCGATGCCCACGCTGTGCCGGCGGGAGGCGCCCTGGCCGTGGACCGGGAAGCATTTGCCGCGGCGGTTACTGCCAGACTGGAAAACCACCCCAATGTGGAAGTAATGCGGGAGGAGATTTCCTCTATACCCGGAGACGGGGTTGTAATACTGTCCAGCGGCCCCCTTACCTCAGAAAGGCTGGCCGGGGAAATACAAAAACTGACGGGGCAGGACCATCTTTATTTTTATGACGCGGTGGCACCCATAGTGACCCGGGAATCCATCGACATGGACAGGGCCTTTTTGTCTTCCAGGTATGATAAGGGGGAAGCCAGCTATATTAACTGCCCCATGGACAAGGAGGAATATATAAGGTTCCAGGAGGCGCTGTCTACTGCTGAAAGGGCGCCTAGAAAGGAATTAGAAGCGGAAATAAATTTTGAAGGTTGCATGCCCATAGAGGTTCTGTCCCGGCGGGGAACGGACACTATGCGCTACGGGCCGCTTAAGCCTGTCGGTTTAACCGACCCGCATACAGAAAAAAGACCTTACGCGGTGGTGCAACTCAGGCAAGACAATGCTGTGGGGACACTTTACAACATAGTGGGCTTTCAGACACATTTGAAATGGGGAGAGCAGCAGAGGGTGTTCAGAATGATACCCGGGCTGGAAAAAGCGGAATTTGTTAGGTACGGCGTAATGCACCGAAATACTTATATTAATTCTCCAGTGGTGTTGGATCCTACCTATGAATGCCGGCTAAGGCAGGGTTTGTTTTTTGCGGGGCAGATAACCGGGGTTGAGGGGTACGTTGAGTCGGCGTCCTCCGGCCTGGTGGCGGGTATTAACGCCGGCTGCAAATATAATGGCAAACCATTGCTGGTTTTCCCCCCGGAAACCGCCCATGGGGCACTGGCGGCATACATTACCGCTACTACCACAAAATACTTTCAGCCCATGAATATTACCTTCGGTCTCCTTCCTCCCCTGGGCGATAAAGTGAGGGACAAAAAGAAACGCAATGCAATGCTGTCGGAAAGGGCACTGTCGGCCCTGGCTGAATTCACCGGCGAACAGCGCCTATAAAATGTAGCGGTGGGTGTTATGTACCATTATATTGATAATTTCCTGTTCTACCTGGATACGGAAAAGAATGCCTCTCCCCATACTGTGGAGAATTACCACCGGGATCTGATGCAGGGCCTGGACTTTTTTGCCACGGAGTTGGGTAAGCAAGATATCAATTTGCATCCCATGGATATCAGGCTGGGGCTCATACGATCATTTTTGGCCGATTTACGCGTCCGGGGATTGGCAAAATCCTCAGTTTCCAGGAAAATAGCCGCCTGGCGATCCTTTTTCCGCTATCTGGGCCGTGAGGGGATCATTGACAGAAATCCCATGCGGGGATTGTCGCCTTTGAAGCCGGACAGGCGCTTGCCAAAATTTTTATATCAGGATGTCTGTAATGTCCTGATGGAAATGCCGGAGAAGGAAAAAGCGCTGGGACTGAGAGACGGGGCCATGCTGGAGATACTTTATGGAGCCGGTTTGCGGGTGAGTGAGCTGGTTGGTCTTGACGCTGCAAATATTAATCTGGCTGCCGGGGAGGTAAGGGTTTTTGGCAAGGGAGCGAAAGAAAGGATTGTGCCCATTGGCTCCCTTGCGGTAAATGCTGTTGATAATTATCTGAATAGCGGACGAACCCAACTGGCAAACCTGGATTCTGGTGAAGCGGTGTTTTTGAATTCCCGGGGTGGCCGTCTTACGGACAGGGGGGTCAGGAAAATAGTTGATAAATATGCTACTTTGCTAAATTTGGAAAAGGGAATAAGCCCCCATACCCTAAGGCATACCTTTGCCACCCATCTCCTGGACGGAGGTGCTGACCTTCGGGCCGTACAGGAACTGCTGGGACATGCGCGATTGTCCACTACACAGATTTATACCCACCTGACCAGGCAAAAATTAAGAGAAATTTATCAAAAGTCCCACCCCAGGGCATGATTATTGATGACAATATAAGGTATTCCCATTCATATATTAGATAAGAATTCTTTATCTCGCTGACAGCCTGTATATTACTCTGAATATAATTACCGGAAGAAAAAGAGGTATTTATATATGATGCATGCCACAACCATAGTAGCTGTAAAAAAAGGAGACATGGTTGCCATGGCCGGAGACGGCCAGGTGACTTTTGGGCAGAACACCATACTGAAACATAGCGCCAAAAAGCTGCGCCGCCTGTATAATAACAAGGTTCTGGCTGGTTTTGCGGGTTCCGTGGCGGATGCCTTCACCCTTTTTGAAAAATTCGAGGGAAAACTGGAGAGCTACCGGGGAAATTTACAGAGGGCGGCAGTGGAACTGGCTAAGGACTGGCGGACCGACAGGATGCTACGGCGCCTTGAAGCATTGCTGGTGGTCGCCGATAAGGAGTACCTGCTGGTTTTATCCGGTGGGGGCGAGGTCATCGAACCTGACGACGGGGTGGTGGCCATCGGTTCCGGCGGCTCATATGCCATGGCGGCGGCCAGGGCACTGGTCCGCAACACTGACTTTGCACCAGCCCAGGTGGCAAAGGAAGCACTGGCCATTGCGGCGGAAATCTGTGTTTATACTAATGATCGGATTACGGTGGAAGAATTGTAGTTACAAATAGTATTATAATGGAGGTTGTTTCGGGTATGGAAGCTCTGACTCCCAAGGGAATAGTTGCAGAGTTGGATAAATATATTGTGGGCCAGCATAAGGCCAAAAAAGCAGTGGCCATAGCCCTTAGAAACCGTTACCGCAGGGCGAAATTGCCCCCCGAATTAAAGGACGAGGTGGTACCGAAAAATATATTAATGATTGGTCCCACCGGGGTTGGCAAGACAGAAATTGCCAGGCGTCTGGCCAAACTGGTTAAGGCTCCCTTTGTAAAGGTGGAAGCTACCAAATTCACTGAAGTGGGGTATGTGGGCCGGGACGTGGAGAGCATGATCCGGGAACTGGTGGAAACATCCATCCGCATGTTAAAAATAGAGAAAATGATCGAAGTGGAAGAGAAGGCCAGAGTAATGGCTGACGAAAGAATAGTGGAAATGCTGGCTCCTTTGCCTAGAGAGGATGCCAAGCCCAAAAACCCCTTTGAATTAATATTCGGCGGTGCAAAACAGGATCCCGAGCCCGACCGGGAACAGCACCAACTCGCCCGGAGGATTGAGTTCGAGCGTGAGACTCTGCGGGAAAAACTGATGCGGGGGGAATTGGAGAAAGAGTATTTGGAGATAGAGGTTGAAGATAACTCTCCCCCGATGATGGAGGTTTTCACGGGTTCCGGGGTGGAGGAAATGGGCATCAATATCGGAGACATGCTGGGGAATATTTTTCCCAAAAAGAAGCGCAAGCGCAGGGTGACCGTGGCGGAGGCCAGAAAAATTCTGACCCAGCAGGAAGCCCAGAAATTAATTGACATGGATGAGGCAACCTCCCAGGCAGTGCTAAGGGCAGAGGAGCAGGGTATTGTTTTCCTGGATGAAATCGACAAAATTGCCGTGCGGGACGGGGGCAGCGGACCCGACGTTTCCAGGGGCGGTGTGCAGAGGGATATACTGCCTATAGTAGAGGGTTCTACGGTAGTAACCAAATATGGGCCGGTAAAAACCGACCATGTGCTTTTTATTGCAGCAGGTGCCTTTCACATGAGCAAACCTTCTGACCTTATACCGGAACTTCAGGGCAGATTTCCTATAAGGGTGGAACTGGACAGTCTTAGTGAACAGGATTTTCTACAAATTTTGATAGAGCCCAGAAACTCATTAATTAAGCAATATACGGCATTACTGGCGACTGAGGGCCTTGAGCTGGAGTTTTCACAAAATTCGCTTGTCGAAATTGCCAGAATCGCTTATACTGTTAATGAACAAACGGAGAATATAGGGGCACGGCGTTTGCATACAATTATGGAAAAATTAATTGAAGACTTATCCTTTGAGGGTCCGGATTTGAAAGGCCAGAAAATTACCATAGATCGCTCTTATGTATCTAATAAGCTCAGCGAGGTAGCAAAGGATGAAGATTTGAGTCGTTACATACTTTAAAGGAGTGGTTATTAGATAATGAGAAATTTGCTGGAAAAGACCCGGGCTATTAATAAGCTTCTTCAAAAGTCAGCCGGTTATCCTGTGGATTTCAAAGAAATAGCGGCAATATTAAGCGAAAACATTGGCGGTAGCGTCTATATTATAGACAGACGGGGGAAAACCCTCGGCTATAATTACCTTAAGGGATTTACCTGTGAAATAATGAAAGACATAGTGGAATCCCCTGAAGGTTTTCCGGCGGATTACAATGAAAGCCTGCTGCGTTTAATCGAAACCCATGCCAACTTTTGTCAGACCGTTAATTCCTGCGTATTCAGTCATGATAAGAAATGTAAATTCAATAACAAAATAACCACCGTGGTACCCATCGTGGGTGCTGGATCACGTTTGGGCACTCTGGTGCTGGCCAAGTTTGACGAGCATTTTACCGATGAGGATTTAATCCTGGCTGAATATGGGTCCACCGTGGTAGGTATGGAGATATTACGGGCAAGGGCTGGTCGTATGGAAGAGGAAGCCAGAAAGAGGGCGGCGGTGCAGATTGCCCTAGGAACGCTTTCCTATTCCGAGTTGGATGCGGTTCAGCATATCTTCAAACAGCTGGAAGGTGACGAGGGACTGCTGGTGGCCAGCAAAATTGCTGACCGGGTCGGTATCACCAGATCGGTGATTGTAAATGCCTTGCGCAAATTTGAAAGCGCGGGGGTTATTGAATCAAAATCACTGGGTATGAAGGGGACATATATAAGGGTCCTCAACGACAGGCTCTTGGAAGAACTGGATAGAATGAAGCAACATTAACCACAGTGCAAAACACTGTGGTTTTTTAAGCTGACTAATTTAAACTTGCGCAGGTATGCTGTTTCATGTTAGAATACATGCTGGTGTTAAATACACACGCCGTCCGATCCCAGCAACGGTGTTCCGTTATTTGACGGAGTTTTGCGGGAAATGACTGCGGCGGAGGAAAAAACCGGAGGAGGTGTTTTTAGTGGGTGTTATATCCATGAAACAATTGCTTGAAGCGGGTGTTCATTTTGGCCACCAGACCCGCAGGTGGAATCCCAAGATGGCCTCTTACATTTTTACCGACAGGAACGGCATATACATTATCGATTTGCAAAAAACCGTTCGTAAGGTAGAAGAGGCCTATAATTTTGTTAAAAGCCTGTCCACAGAGGGGGAAACCATACTTTTTGTGGGTACCAAAAAACAGGCCCAGGAGTCAGTACGGGAAGAGGCTGAGAGATGTGGCATGTTCTTTGTCAACCAGCGCTGGCTGGGAGGTATGCTAACCAACTTCCAGACTATCCGCCGCCGTATTGACCGCCTGCATGACCTTGGTAAGATGGAGGCCGACGGCAGGATCAACCAATTGCCTAAGAAGGAAGTAGCCGAGCTGATGCATGAGAAGGAGCGCCTGAACAAATTCCTGGGTGGCATCAAAGACATGCGCAGGCTACCGGGGGCACTTTTCATTATTGACCCGCGCAAAGAGCGTATTGCCGTAGCTGAGGCCAGGAAATTGGGCATCCCCATTGTAGCAATTGTAGATACCAACTGTGACCCTGATGAAATTGATTATGTCATCCCGGGCAATGATGATGCTATCCGGGCAGTGCGGCTTTTGACCGGCAAAATGGCCGATGCCGTGCTGGAAGGTAAACAAGGCGAGCAGTTAGAGGCTGCACAATAACCGCTAGACAAAGGTGGGGAGTCCGTAACAAATTTACGGGTGATCCCTGCCTTTTTTGTGATTTTTCACCAGTTTTTCAGTAGGTCATGTTCGTTTTTCAAGACTGAAAAATATTAATCGGGCAATAATAATATTTAAATATAACGGAAAATAATGGTTATCAATTGGGGACATTCCTTCGTGAATATGTTCAGAAGAAATGGGTCTATACAAGCTAAGAAGTTAGAAGGAGGAATAATTATGGCGGATATTTCTGCGGCATTGGTTAAAGAGTTAAGGGAGCGCACCGGCGCCGGTATGATGGATTGTAAAAAGGCCCTGACCGAAACCAGCGGGGATATCGAAAAAGCGGTGGATTACCTTAGGGAAAAAGGTCTCGCGGCGGCTGCCAAAAAAGCTGGTAGGATTGCAGCTGAGGGTCTGGTGGAGTCCTACATACACGGAGCGGGTCGGATAGGCGTATTGGTTGAAATTAACTGTGAAACAGACTTTGTAGCTAAAACTGACGAATTCAGAGCATTGGCAAAGGATATTGCCATGCAGATTGCCGCCTCCAAACCGGATTTTGTGCGCCGGGAGGATGTTGCCGAAGAGGTGATAGTCCGGGAGAAGGAAGTTCTTACTGCTCAGGCGGCCAACGAGGGGAAACCCGAAAAGATCATTCAGAAAATGGTTGAAGGCAGGATAGACAAATTCTTCAAGGAAATATGCCTTTTGGAGCAGCCCTTCATCAAGGATCCCGACATGAGCGTGCAGCAACTGATAAATGAAAAAATAGCAAAAATAGGGGAAAACATATCCATCCGCCGTTTTGTGAGGTACGAACTGGGCGAGGGCCTGCAAAAGAGGCAGGATGATCTTGCTAGCGAGGTGGCAGCGGTTACAAAGAACTGTTAAACAGCCAAATATATCAAACGGCTAGAAGACTGTCGCAAAACGTACATGATCGGGTTTACTTAAGCAAAGTTAGTGA
Source organism: Peptococcaceae bacterium BRH_c4b (assembly GCA_000961595.1). Lineage (GTDB taxonomy): Bacteria > Bacillota > Desulfotomaculia > Desulfotomaculales > Desulfocucumaceae > Desulfocucumis. The sequence goes on along the minus strand of LADO01000029.1, from coordinate 71,886 downwards.
ATTCTACTCAAGGCTCGAGTCATCCTTAAGGCCGGCCACGATTGAGAGGTGAGACGTGGGAAGTCAGAAGTAGGAATACAGGAGGAATTCGCTTAAGCGAATTCCCTTAAGACACTCACTTCTAACCGCTCACTTCACACTTCCAAATTTCCGGGCGCAGTTTTTCAACAGCCTCCTAGAGGAATTTTCAGGGCACTTGTAGAATAACATACTGGAACGGGAGGTTTTGATCCCGATGGTAATACCCAAATATCGCAGGGTGATATTAAAACTAAGTGGAGAGGCCCTGGCAGGAAACAAAAGCTACGGTATTGACCCCGAGGTTGTGGTGTCAATATCGGCTCAGATCAAGGAAATAGTGCTTTTCGATGCCCAGGTGGCAGTGGTGGTGGGAGGCGGCAACATCTGGCGGGGAGTCGCCGGAAGTGCCAAAGGCATGGACCGGGTCACTGCAGATTACATGGGTATGCTGGCCACGGTTATTAATTCCCTTGCCCTGCAGGATGGTCTGGCCAAGGTGGGTATTGACACCCGGGTGCAGACAGCCATAGAAATGCGGGAGGTTGCCGAACCTTATATAAGACGCAGGGCTATAAGGCATTTGGAAAAGGGACGGGTGGTCATATTCGCTGCCGGTACCGGAAATCCCTATTTTTCCACGGACACCACTGCGGCCTTACGAGCGGCGGAAATTGAGGCCGATGTAATACTAATGGCCAAGATGGTTAACGGTGTTTATGATAGCGATCCGATGAAAAATGATAAGGCTAAGAAATTCGATCGTCTTAGCTATATAGAGCTCATTAATAGAGGACTGGCTGTGATGGATACCACCGCTACTTCTCTCTGCATGGATAATCGTATTCCACTGGTGGTTTTCAACCTTAACGAAGAAGGTAATATTAAAAAAGCAATTCTTGGAGAATCCGTCGGTACATATATCGGGGGTGACTTGGATGTCTAAACAAATAATTACTGAAGTCGCAAGCAACATGCAAAAAACCGTGGAAATAGTGAAGAAGGAACTTTCCACCCTGCGTGCAGGCAGGGCTACTCCGGCGCTGCTGGACAAAATCAGCGTAAACTATTATGGAACGCCTACCCCGGTAAACCAACTGGCCAACATTTCCGTGCCTGAGGCAAGGCTGTTGGTAATACAGCCATGGGAAAAATCAATCGTGCCGGAAATTGAAAAAGCCATCATGAAATCGGATCTGGGGATAAATCCTACCAGCGACGGTAATGTAATCCGGTTGATGATACCGCAGCTAACCCGGGAGAGGCGGACAGAACTGGTAAAAGTTGTTAAGAAGAAGGCTGAGGAAGGACGGGTTGCTATTCGCAACCTGCGCAGGGATGCCAATGACGCCCTGAAGGCTAAAGAGAAAAAAGCTGAGATATCCGAGGACGAACTGCGCCGGGCACAAGACGAGGTTCAGAAACTTACCGATAAATACATTAAGGAAGTAGATGTCCTGGTCTCCAGCAAGGAGCAGGAGATTATGACCGTTTAGGTGGGCATGGAAAACTTTACGAATCGTTTATTAGCCCTGGAATTAGACGAAGTGTTAGATATATGCAGAGATGCGGGCATTGATGTGGAAGTGCGCTATACCCGTCCACCCAAGGGTGATCCTGCGGGGAGGGAAAGGGTAGTTCGGTTCATTTTGCTGAACCCGCAAAAAGGGGAATTGACAGTTACCCGGGAGGTTGTTGGGAAGGATGTGTGAATTTGGCTTATCGTATTACTGAGGAGTGCCTGGCCTGCGGCACCTGCCTGGAGTCGTGTCCCAGTGAGGCAATAGTTGAAGGAGACATTTACAAAATCCACCCCGGTAAGTGTGAGAGCTGCGGAACTTGCATCGATGTTTGTCCGACCGGAGCAATTATTGAGGAATAATCATTTACACCCCCTCGTATCCGGAGGGGGTTGTTTAATATAGTCAGGAGTCAGTAGTCAGTAGTCAGACATTCATGCCGCTAACGCGGCACCATCAGAAGGGTGAAAATCTGTTTGCAGTTATGTCATTCTGAACGAAGTGAAGAATCTTAAGATCCTTCGCTACGCTCAGGATGACAGAGGATGACCGCTTCGCTAAGGTTTATTTTCAGGGCAGTAGTCAGGGGGCGGCATGAGAGAACGATTAATCGTCTTGAAATATTCTGAATACTGACTACTGAATACTGACTACTGAACAGAGGGTGAGGTCCAATGTTAAAAAAACTGGTAAACCTGTGGCGGGGAAATAAAGATTTTAATCAGGACGAAGCATTCCTCAGATCGGCATTGGACCTTTCCAGGCTCCCCCGCCATGTAGCGATTATCATGGATGGAAACGGCAGATGGGCGCATCGCAGGGGGATGCCCAGGGCCTATGGGCACAGGGCAGGTGTGGAATCCCTGCGGGAGGTGGTGCGTACCTCTGCCGAACTGGGACTCGATGTTCTTACCGTATACGCCTTTTCCACGGAGAACTGGAAGCGACCCCAGGAAGAAGTTGACATACTGATGGACTTATTGGTGGAGTATCTGCATAAAGAAATAGATGAGTTATGCACCAACAACATCAGCGTCAGAGCCATTGGTAGAATAAAGGACTTACCTTTGTCCGCCAGGGAGGCCTTGGCTGTGGCCTGGCAAAGAAGTAAGGACAATACTGGGCTTACATTAAATATTGCCCTTAATTACGGTGGCAGGACGGAACTGGTGGAAGCCGTAAAATCCATCGGGGTGGAAGTGTCCAAAGGCAATCTTGATCCTGGAGACATAGATGAAAAAATAATATCGGATTATCTTTATACCGCTGGCCAGCCGGATCCGGATATACTTATCCGCCCTTCGGGGGATTACAGGGTGAGCAACTTTTTACTGTGGCAACTGGCCTACACCGAATTCTGGCTGACAACGGTGATGTGGCCGGACTTCAGAAGGATACACCTGCTTCAGGCCATGGTGGACTTTCAGAGGCGGGACCGCAGGTTCGGAGGATTAAAGAAATAGGCTGGTGAATTAATTGCTGCGGTACAGGGTTATCAGTTCCATGGTTGGAATACCTCTGATAGTATTGGCAGTTTGGTTTGGCGGGTGGCTGTTGCTGTTATTAACAGCCGGCATAATGTTAATAGGCTTGCGGGAACTGGCTGCCATGCTGAGAAAAATGGATCTAAATCCTCCTTTGGCCGTAATGCTGACAGGTTCCGCTATTCTTTTAGCCGCAGCGTATTTATTCGGTGAAAGGGGCATCAATTGGGCAGTTACCCTGGTGCTAATGCTGGTGTTGCTGACGGTGGTAATCCGTTTTCCCTATTACTCCCCTGTGGACGGGGCTGTGGGTCTATTGGGGACTCTTTATCTGGGACTATTTACATATTTTTATCTTTTAAGAACCTTACCGGAAGGCTGGATATGGCTGATTTTTATGCTGGTGGGAACCTGGGCCAGTGATACCGCAGCCTATTTTGTGGGTAAAAAATTGGGCAAGCGCAAACTGGCTCCCTCCCTTAGCCCTGGCAAGACCGTGGCTGGCGGGATCGGCGGCATTGCCGGCAGTCTTTTGGTGGCGGTTTTGTTTTATGCTATTTATTCTTTCCTGCCTTTATGGCATCTGCTCATACTGGGATTATTACTGGGTGTGATGGCGCAACTAGGGGATTTGTGGGAGTCGGTTATTAAAAGAACTGCCGGCATCAAAGACACTGGAAAAATAATCCCTGGACACGGGGGAGTGCTGGACCGTTTTGACAGTATGATGTTTACCGCGCCGTTCGTGTACTACTATTTGGTGCTGTTTGGGATAAGTTGAGGTGAAGCCAGGTGTCCAGATTATTACAAATAGGGTTGGGGATTACTGCTGTACTAGTAGTTTTGTACCTGGCGGCAGTATATTTAATTCCGGAATTTGTGGTCATCGTCTATACCACCATAAAGATACTGTCCCCCTTTGTGGTGGCCATAATGCTTGCCCTTTTTTTGGAGCCTTTGGTCAGGCTGTTTACCGAAAAGTCTAAAATGAGCAGGCCGGCGGCAGCGGGGGTAAGCATGTTTCTGGTGTTCGGAGGCATAATTTTCTTGCTGTCTCTGTTAACCACCCGTCTGGTAGTGGAATTAATCGACCTCTCTATATCCCTACCCCAGTACATAAAACCTGTTCAGGAGTTTATCACCGGGGCGGTGGAACAGGGTAGATTTTATTTCTTTCAATACCCGGAACTCTCTAATAATATTAAAAGCAACCTTGGTAACATAGCCCAGCAGGTATCCGGATGGGCCGGTTTCATAGCTAATTCCCTGCTGCATATCGCTTCGGGTGTTCCCAGCGCAGTGCTGGGAATTATCGTAACACTGATAGCTACCTATTTTTTCATCAAGGACCGTGCCAAAATGGTGGAACTCTGGCTGAAATTGATGCCCTCTCCCTGGGCGGGCCGGGTTCTGGACATTTCCCGGGAGGTTGCCGGCGCCTTTCTGTCTTACGTCAGAGCACAGGCCGTGCTGATTTCGCTAACCACCCTGCAGGCCATAGCAGGTCTATATATTATCGGCACTGAGTACGCCTTGACCATGGGGCTGCTGATCGGCATGTTTGATGTTATGCCTGTACTGGGGCCGGCCGCCATATTTCTACCCTGGGCTCTCTGGTCCTTGATCAGTGGCAGCACTGCCTTTGGAATCAAGCTGATCATATTGTATCTATTAATCTGGGTGGTGCGGCAAACCCTTGAGGCCAGGGTGGTGGCAGCCAATCTGGGGCTGCATCCATTAGCGGTACTGGCTGCCATGTATATCGGTTTAAAACTGTTTGGTGTTTCGGGGCTGATTATTGGTCCCATCTTGCTAATCGCTGCCCAGGCCGCCCTGAAAGCCTGCGGCTGGCCCAAAGACTGAAAAGATTCCCAATCCGCCCACGTTTTGCGGGGAAGGCTGTCATGAAGAGGCTTAGTATATTGTGGTAGCGGTTTCTGGGGCGACATAAACTATATCACGGGGTGATTATTATTATAGGGGTTTCCATACTGGGAAGTACGGGCTCTATCGGACAGCAGGCTCTGGATGTTATTTCACGTTATCCGGAGCGATTTTTCGTGGTCGCACTATCCGCCGGCAGGAACTGGCAACTGCTGGCCGGGCAGATTGAACGCTTCCGGCCCAGGCTTGTTGCCATGGCCGGTGAGGAAGACGCCAGACTATTGGCAGAGAGCCTGGCCGGTGAATATAAACCGGAAATATGTTGGGGAGTTGACGGCCTGGCTACGGTTGCCACTTGCTCCGGCGCCCAGGTAGTGCTAACTGCCGTTACCGGTATCGCCGGTCTTTTACCCACGGTGGCTGCTATCAAGGCAGGTAAACATATCGCTCTGGCCAATAAAGAGACTCTAGTAGCCGCAGGCGCTTTGGTTACAAAACTGGCCTTTGAGCGTGGGGTTAATATTTTACCGGTGGACAGTGAACACTCAGCTATTTGGCAATGTCTGGCCGGCGGGTCGTTTGCGGCCAGAAGTCAGCTGCCGGGGGACGCTATTAATCAAGACCGGGTTGCCCCATGCGCTGGTATGTGTGCTGCGGAAGTGGAGAATATAATACTTACCGCCTCCGGTGGGCCTTTTCGCCGGGAGCCGGAAGATTTAGGCGCGGTGACGGTGGATATGGCGCTGGCCCACCCAAACTGGCAGATGGGTAAAAAAATAACTATAGATTCGGCTACCCTGATGAATAAGGGGCTGGAGGTTATAGAGGCTCGCTGGCTGTTCGGCGTCGATTATACAAAAATTAAGGTGCTGGTGCACTCCCAGAGCATAATTCACTCTATGGTGGAATTTGTGGACGGCTCGGTGTTGGCCCAGTTGGGCCTGCCCGACATGCGCCTGCCCATTCAGTACGCTCTGGGTTACCCGGAACGTCTGGCCAATGATCTGCCCCGGTTAAACTGGACTGAATTAAAGGCGCTGACTTTTGAACCTCCGGATGAAGCACGCTTCCCGTTGCTGGGACTTGCCTTTCAGGCGGGTAGGACCGGGGGAACCATGCCCGCAGTGCTTAATGCTGCCAACGAGGTGGCGGTGGAGTCATTTTTGGACGGAAAAATCAAATTTACATCTATACAGACAGTTGTAGCCCGGGTGCTGGAGAGACACACAACTATGCCGGAGCCTGACCTGGAGGAAATTCTTATGGCAGATGGTAATTCCCGCCGTGAGGCGGCCGGTGTCATCGCCAGTTTGTAAGCGTGGTTGAATATGAGCATAGCAAGGGTGATGTGGGATGGTTAGTTTTTGGTCTTCTGTTTTTTGGGCGTCTATTTTTGTATTCGGGCTGCTTATTTTTTTTCATGAGCTTGGTCACTTTACCATTGCCAAGCTGGTGGGGATCAAGGTCCATGAATTTTCCCTGGGCTTTGGGCCAAAAATCGCAGGCTTTTTAAGAGGAGAAACCAGGTACAATATCAGACTTTTTCCCCTGGGTGGCTTTGTCCGCATGGCCGGCATGGACCCGGAAGAGGAAGATTTTGAGTCTGAAAAAAGAGGTTTTAACAAGAAATCGGTATTACAGCGGATAAGTGTAATTTTGGCTGGCCCACTGATGAATTTTGTGCTGGCTGCACTTCTCCTGGCAGTTATCTTTTTATTCCAGGGCGTGCCTGTTTTTGCTCCCAAAGTGGATGGTCTGGTGCCCGGCCAGCCCGCCGAACGTGCTGGCATAGCTATGGGCGACAAAATACTGGCCATAGACGGGAAAAAGATCGAAAGCTGGGAAGAACTTAAGAGGAAGATTGACAACAGCCCCGGCAAAAAGGTGAACCTGCTAATTCAGAGGGACGGCAAAGAATTGAACATCACTGTTGTGCCAGCTCCGCAAAAAGACGGGTTGGGCAAAATAGGGATTTATCCCGGCCATGAATTGAAAAAGGTTGGTCCGGTCGGAGCTTTAGCTGCGGGGGCTAGCAAAACAGTAGAATTTTCGGTTTTGATTATTGATTTTATCGGACGGATGATCACGGGCCAGGAGCGCCCTGATCTGGGCGGCCCAGTAAGGGTGGTCTGGGAGATCAGCAAGGCCGTGGAATTGGGATTTATACCATTGCTCACCCTGGCTGCGCTGCTATCTATAAATCTTGGGCTCTTTAACCTTTTTCCCATTCCCGCCCTGGATGGCAGCAGGATTCTCTTCTTAATTATTGAGCGTTTCAGGGGCAGGCCGGTGGATCCCCGCAAGGAGAACTATATTCACATGGTGGGCTTTGGATTATTATTGATGTTGATAGTGGTTATAACCTATAATGATATACTCCAGTTGCTTTGATCAAAAAAATCCCCGGGGTGGTGTGCCGGTAGATGCTGGCTAAACTCCGGGAAATTCGGGCGGAGTCGTGTTTGATGATCCAGAGAAGAAAAACAAAAGTCATAGCAGTGGGAAATGTACCGGTAGGCGGAAACGCTCCTGTGTCGGTACAATCCATGACCAATACCGATACCTCCGATGTAACCGCCACTGTCAGGCAGATTGAAGAACTGGCGGCGGCAGGGTGCGAGATTGTAAGGGTAGCGGTGCCGGAGCGGGAAGCGGCTGCGGCTCTTCCAGAAATTAAACGCCTGATAAACATTCCTTTGATTGCGGACATACATTTTGATTACCGGTTGGCCCTGATGTCACTGGAGGCGGGGGTTGACGGCCTGCGCATCAACCCTGGCAACATAGGCGGGATCGATGCGGTAAAGGCTGTGGTGGAGGCCTCCCGCCCGGGGAAAATACCCATTCGCATAGGGGTGAACGCAGGTTCGCTGGAAAAGGATTTGTTGCAGCTTTACGGTGGGCCGACTCCGGAAGCTCTGGTGGAAAGTGCCCTGAGGCATATCAGGCTGTTGGAAAAGCTTGACTACAGGGAGGTAAAAATTTCACTCAAGGCTTCCGATGTGCCGCTGATGATTGATGCCTACCGCCTGCTGGCGGATAAGGTGGACTACCCCATGCATGTGGGCGTTACCGAAGCGGGGACCCTGCGCTCGGGAACCATCAAATCTGCAGTAGGCATAGGAGCACTGCTGGCCATGGGGATAGGCGACACCATACGGGTATCCCTAACCGGCCACCCCGTACACGAGGTCGGGGTGGGCTATGAAATACTGAAATCCCTGGGGCTGCGCCGCCGGGGGGTGGAACTTATCTCCTGCCCCACCTGTGGCCGTACCCGTATCGATATAATTTCCATTGCAGGCCGGGTGGAAGAATTGCTGGCGGGAATTGACAAACCCCTCAAGGTGGCGGTTATGGGCTGCGTGGTAAACGGCCCCGGGGAGGCCAGCCATGCCGATGTGGGCATCGCCGGCGGCGTCGGCGAAGGACTGCTTTTCCGCAAGGGCAAGGTGTTGAGGAAAGTCCCCGAGTCCCAACTGGTGGATGAACTAATTCGCGAGGTGGAAAGCATCATTAAAGAAGAAACAGAAGACTGAGGCGCCTGTATAAATTTATAACTGCAGATATAGGACAGGCTGTTTAGATGGCAAGTGGGGACGGTTCTTGACTTGCCCCCCAGTTTTGCGACAGTCTGACGGTTCTCGGTGTCGCATTGATGGGTTTGTCCCATCAAGATACGTTGGCCGTGCGGTGTTTTGCCCCGGCGCTCATGACATGCAAAAAGGTAATTCAAAAAGAAATATTTGTTTTTGCAACGGCTGAGATACAGTATAGACGCATAGGTAAAGTTACTGGCCGTTGCCATACTCGCTTCGGAGCGGACTAAGATGCCTGCATATTGGCCGCATTTATTACCGATTCTTTGAAACTGTTTGTGACCTCCGGTAATTACCGGGTGAAAAGGTAGTGATATCTGGCCGATTCGGCATCAAGTCCGCTTAACCTCGCGTCGCCGGAAAACTCTACGCCGCTGCGCAAAATCGCTTCGGGTCAAAAACAACCGCACACGCATCGCGGTATTTATTAACCATAAGGGTACTTTTCAATCTCGCGATATGTTGTTTTCCCTTAGGATAAAAGCCAGGTACCGGGAAGCAAGTAGGGGAAGCAAGGGAAGAAGAAGCAAGTAGGGACGGTTCTTGACTAGGAAGCAAGTAGGGACGGTTCTTGACTTGCGCATGGGCGACTTCGACAGGAGTACGTTGCAAACAAGGTATCAGAATAGCATAAGTTGTATGCTGCACATTTGCTACCTGATGTAAAGGATACTGCCCACGGGCGATAGATTTATACCATTGCGGGGAGGTTTTATGATTGCGGGTTTCACAACTGTTAATTCCCACCTTGCGGGAAACCCCGGCTGATGCCGAGGTTATCAGTCATCAATTGATGGTGAGGGCAGGATTTATCAGAAAGGCAGCGGCGGGGGTATATAACTTCCTCCCCCTGGCCTGGCGGGTGGTTAAAAAAATCGAGCAGATCGTGCGGGAGGAAATGGACCGCCAGGGCGGGCAGGAAATAATGATGCCCATTATTCAGCCTGCGGAACTGTGGCAGGAATCCGGTCGCTGGGACGTCTACGGACCGGAGTTGTTCCGGCTAAAAGACCGGCATGGACGGGACTTCTGCCTGGGTCCCACTCATGAAGAGATTATCACGGATCTGGTCCGGGGAGAGGTCAGTTCCTACAAGCAACTACCGTTGCTGTTATATCAGATCCAGAACAAATACCGCGACGAGAGAAGACCACGCTTTGGGCTGATGAGAGGCCGGGAATTCATTATGAAGGATCTATATTCCTTCGACCGTGACGAACAGGGCCTGGACGTTAGCTACAATAAAATGTATGCAGCATACACTAACATTTTCAGCCGCTGCGGGCTGGTATTCCGTCCCGTGGAGGCTGATTCCGGCGCCATCGGCGGCAATGACACCCACGAATTTATGGTGTTGGCAGAATCTGGTGAGGCAACAGTGGTTTACTGTCCGGCAGAGCCCTGCGGCTACGCCGCCAACTCGGAACGGGCCATCAGCCCGCCAGATTTGCCTGCAGGGCGGGAAGAGCCCGCTCCGGTGCAGGAGGTTTCCACCCCCGGCTCGCGCACGGTGGAGCAGGTTACCGCAGCATTAAAAGTCGGACCGGATAGAATAATAAAAACCATTCTTTATGAAACTGAGAAGGGTATGGCCGCAGCCCTAGTGCGGGGCGACCGGGAAGTAAACGAAATAAAGCTGCAGAAGGCCCTGGATGTATTACGGCTGGAAATAGCCGGGCCGGAGGCTGTGACAAAAGCCACCGGTGCCCCGGTGGGATTTGCCGGCCCTGTGGGTCTGAAGGGCATGACGGTAGTAGTGGATACCGAGGTTGAAGCCATCTCCAACGCCGTGTGCGGCGCCAATAAAAATGACACCCATCTTATCAATGTAAATCCAGGCCGGGATTTTTCATGGCACAAATGCACCGACATCCGGTTGGTACGACAGGGATTTCCCTGCCCCAACTGTAGCACGCCCATGGAAGAGGCCAGAGGGATTGAGGTTGGCCAGGTTTTCAAACTGGGCACCAAGTATAGCAAGGTGCTGAATGCCGTATACCTTGACGAAAAGGGAATAAGTCATCCCATAGTGATGGGCTGTTACGGTATAGGGGTAACCAGGACCATAGCTGCAGCCATTGAACAAAACTATGATCAAAACGGCATAATCTGGCCTCTTGCCATCGCACCTTTCCATGTTATCGTGATCCCCGTAAGCAACAAGGATGAGTTGCAAATGGAAACTGCTGAAAGAATTTACCGTACCCTGTCAGAGGACGGAGTGGAAGTGCTGATTGATGACCGCAATGAAAGGCCCGGGGTGAAATTCAAGGATGCCGATCTGGTGGGCTATCCACTGCGCATAACCGTGGGATCCAAAACCCTGGCGGAAGGTAAGGTGGAACTGCGCCACAGGCGCAGCGGCTTAGTTGAATTGCTCCGGGAAGACGAATTAACGGGCAGAGTCAGGGATATAATTTCGGCTTGTTAATGTAGAAGGAGACTGGCGTGGCTATGCTTGAACGTGTAGTTATACTTTCGGTTACTGCGGGTACCGGTCATATGCAGGCGGCCTCGGCTGTTAAGTCTGCCATTATGGAAAAATATCCCCGGGCGGAAGTAACCGTACTGGACACTTTTCGTTATACTAGCCCTTTTCTGGAGAAGGTTATGCTGGGGACATACATGGAAATGCTCAAGCTAACCCCGGTAATTTATGGGTATCTGTATCGCCGGGCGGAAAAGGGCCAGGTTCTCTCCGGATTTGCCAAAAATGAATTCAACCGCATCATCAACAGGTTCAGTGCCGCCAAGCTAATCGACTTTCTGGAGGAAAAAAAGCCTCAGGCGGTGATCTGCACCCATCCTTTCCCTCTGGGGATACTTGCTGCAATGCGGCGGGATAACAGGTTTGAGCCTTTGATCGTGGGTGTGGTTACCGATTTTACGGTGCACTCTTACTGGGTGTTTCCCGAAATTGACTGCTATCTGGTGCCTGCGGAGGAACTGGTGGGGGAATTCGGTTATTACCGTATTCCCACCGAAAAGGTGTATCCCACCGGTATACCCATCGACCTCAGATTTTCCGTGCCCCTGGACAAGAAAAAAGTACGTTCACAGCTGGGTCTTGACCTTTATCTTCCCACCATACTTGTAATGGGCGGTGGATTGGGCATGGGATCCGTGGCGGAGACAGTAAGGGCTCTGGGCAACGGTGAGACGCCCTGCCAATTGCTGGTGGTGACCGGCAAGAACGGACAACTGCGTATAAAGCTTGAGCGACTGGCCGGGGAACTGGCCAACAGGGTAGATGTGTTTGGCTACGTAAGCAATATAAATGAACTTATGTCTGCCTCCGATTTAATGGTGGGTAAGGCCGGGGGGCTCACCTGCGCCGAAGCCATGGCCAGGCATTTGCCAATGTTTATTTATGATCCCCTGCCCGGCCAGGAGGAGAGGAATGCCGAGTTCCTGGAAGCCGCAGGGGCGGCGGTGAAGATAAGCAAAGACGGGGATCTGGCCAAGCGGGTTGCGGGTTGCCTTAACAATCCCTCCTGTCTGGAAAAAATGGCCCGGGCCGCAGAATCCTTAGCCCGTCCAGAGGCGGCCAGGGAAGCAGCGGACATAATCGCCGGGAAAACCTGTACCACCGGCGGAAGCGTGAAGTGCCTGAAGTAACCTTATCTTTTAGCCCTCTTAAAGGTGTTTTAAAGGTGTTTTACTTGTCAATGCAAAACCCTTATGATATACTATACGTGGTTTCAAAGGCGGGGAGAAGATCTTTTTGATTTTAGAGTGGGTATCACCCACTCTTTCGTATTATACTAAAGAAAATTGAGCTTAAAGAATTATCTTAATAGTGGTGAGGATGCCAAAGGGGGAAAAATAATGGCCCGTCATAATGTGGCCGCAACGGTTGAGAGCATGGTTGCGCCACTGGTGGATAGCATGGGACTGGAATTGGTGGATGTGGAGTTTGTCAAAGAGGCAAGCAGCCATTATCTGAGGGTTTTTATCGACAAGCCCGGCGGTGTAACCCTTGATGACTGTCAGGCGGTATCGGGAAAGCTGGATGTCCTGCTGGACGAAAAAGATCCCATACCATACTACTACATGCTGGAAGTGTCGTCCCCCGGTATTGAGAGGCCACTGAAGAAGCTGAAAGATTTTGAGCGTTTTCGCGGTCATATGGTGAATATAACTACCTATGTCCCAATTGAGGGTAATAAGAAATTTACCGGTCTTCTTGCCGATGCCGGCTCTCAGGGGGTAACGTTGGAAGTGAATGGTTCCGGGTTAATGATTCCGATGGAGCAGGTAGCATCAGCAAAGCTGGCTGTGGAATTTTAAGTAGTTTTGGGAGGCGGTGCGGATGAACACCGAGTTTTTAGAAGCACTCAAGGATTTGGAAAAAGAAAAGGGTATAGCGGTGGATATTTTGCTGGAGGCCATTGAGGCCGCCCTGCTTTCCGCATACAAAAGAAACTTTGGCTCCCTGCAGAATGCCAGGGTACATATTGACCGGGAAACGGGTGATTTCAAGGTGTATTCCCAGCGCACAGTACTGGAGAATGTGGAAGACCCGCGACTGGAGATTTCCCTGGAGGAAGCCAGGGCCATAAATCCAGGCTTTGAGTTTAACGATATTGTGGAAACTGAGGTAACTCCGCGTAATTTTGGCCGTATCGCGGCGCAGACCGCGAAGCAGGTGGTTGTTCAGCGTATCAGAGAAGCGGAGCGGAATATTATTTATGAGGAGTTTTCTAACCGCGAAGGTGATATAATCAACGGCGTGGTCCAGCGGGTGGAACAGAAAAATGTGTACATCGAACTGGGGAAGACCGAGGCTGTGCTGGCCCCCTCCGAGCAGATGCCCAGCGAGGATTATCATCAGGGCATGCGGCTGAAAGCATATATAGTGGAGGTAAGAAAAACCACCAAGGGTCCGCAGATTATGGTTTCCAGAACACACCCCGGCCTTTTGAAGCGGGTTTTCGAAATGGAAGTTCCGGAACTGCACGAGGGCGTTATTGAATTAAAATCTATAGCCCGGGAGGCAGGCTACCGCTCCAAAATCGCGGTATATTCCCGGGATGATAATGTCGACCCGGTTGGCGCCTGTGTCGGTCCCAAAGGCATGAGGGTGCAGGCCATTGTTAACGAGTTAAACGGGGAAAAGATTGATATTATCAAATGGGATCCGGACCCGTCTAAATTTGTGGCCTCTTCCCTTAGTCCCGCCAAAGTGGTGGCGGTGGAAGTCTGGGAAGAAGAAAAAGTGGCCCGGGTAATTGTCCCGGACTACCAACTTTCCCTGGCCATTGGCAAAGAGGGCCAGAATGCCCGGCTGGCCGCTAAACTTACCAATTGGAAGATAGATATCAAGAGTGAGTCCCAGATGGAGGAAATTTACAAGCAGGAAGGATACACAGATTATTACCAGGAAGATTATGCTGAGTAGGGGAGGATGACCGTGCCCAGGATAAAAAAAATTCCCCTGAGAATGTGTGTAGGTTGCCAGGAGATGAAACCTAAAAAGGAATTAATCCGTGTGGTGCGTACTTCCCAGGAAAGCGTTGAAATAGATCCCACCGGCAAACGTTCGGGCAGAGGGGCGTATTTGTGCCCCCAGGAAGAATGTCTGAAAAAGGCCGTAAAGGCCAGGCGTCTGGAAAAGGCGCTACAAAGACCAATTGCCCAGGAAATTATTGATACTTTGCTCCGGGAGATGAAGAGTTAGTGGTGGAAATGGTTTATCATTTGCTTGGTCTGGCCCGCCGGGCTGGGCATGTTCAGAGCGGGGATGCGGCCGTACGTTCGGCCATTGCCCGCCAAAAGGTTTTTTTGCTGCTGATTGCCGCAGACGCGGCCCAGCGTACGAAAAAAACGTTCGATGAGCTTTCCGCATCCGCTGGCTTGCCTCTTTATAGTATTGGTTCAAAAACAGAACTGGGCACATCCATCGGTAAGCCCCACCGCTCGGTGGTGGCAATTACCGAAAGGAATTTTGCTCAGGGTATTGTGCGGGCAATAGAAAGGGGAGGGATGTAACCACTTTTGTCGTTGGTGGCTGTGACATGCCGGAAAGATTGTACTTTAAGTAGTTAAGCCCTATGTAGTGGCCATCCTCTGGCGGCCACCCTCGACCAAATTTGGAGGTGATTCTATGGTAAAAAAACGTATATACGAGCTTGCGAAAGAACTTAACATAGAAAGCAAGGATATAATAAACAAGCTGGCGGATATAGGCATGAGAGACAAAAAACCGGCCAGCGCCCTGGAGGATGAACAAATAGAACACATCATGAAAACATACAAGGGTGCTGAAAAGCCGGCTGCTAAGCCGGTTAAGGAACAGCAGACCAGAGTTGAGACAGAACAGGCCGGCCAGCGCCAGCCTGTGGGAGCAACTGTTGGCGAGCATAGACAGCAGCAAAAACCCTTTGCCGCAAAACAGGGTGTTTCTCAGAATAGTCAGGATCGGAACCGTCAGCCAGGCGGTGACCCCAAAAAAAAGCCCGACGGCAGGCGTGATACACATAAATTCGACAGAGGGCCGGGCCTGGTGGACAGAGTTCCCTCAAGGCCGCCGGACAGGAGGTTCGAGGATCGTCCCAACAGGCCGCCGATGCAACAATCAAGGCCCCAGCCCCCCCGGGGAGGGCAGCCCGCCGGAGCAGCGCCTGATAGAAACCTTCCGTCAGGTGAGCAGTATAAAACACGCCCACCGGCAGACGGACAGCAGCCGCAGCCAGCGCTTTCCGGGCAGAGGGATAATGCGGCACATCAGCAGCAACCATCACAGATGAAAAAACGCCCCGAGGATAACAGGACCGACTACAGACAACCTGGTTCAGCCGATAACCGCCCAGCTGCTGGGAATAATGCTCCCCGCCCGGGCTATCAGACCGGCGGCCAGGGTGCCCCCGGGCAGAATCGTTATCCCCGTGATAGCAGGCCTCGCCCACAGGGAGCGCAGGGCGGCCAGCAGCAATATGGCAAGCCCCGCCCACCGGGAGAAAGAGGTCCTTATCAGGGTCCCCGTCCCGGCCAAGGTGATGGGAGGCCGCCTTACAGCGGTGGCGGTGGCCAGCCTAATCGCCCGTTTACCGGTGGCAATCAGGGAAACAGACCGCCAGGCAATAGACCACCGGGCCCGAGGCCCGCAGGTGGACCGGTCGGCGGCAGGCCGAAGCCGGACCAGCTTAAGGTGCCGAAGGTTCCTGAACAGGCCAAGGATTTAGATAAAGTAAAAGCTTCTGAAAAATCACGGACCAGGCTGCAGCAGAACCAGGCCAAAGGGCAGGCCAAGGGCCGGGAGAAAGCCCGTCCTACCAGCGATTACCTGGCGGAAAGGAAGCTGCGTCCCTCTTCAGGTAAAAAGAAGTCATCAAGGCATACGGCTCAAGAAACACAACCGGCTCCGGTACTGGAGAAAAAGCCGGTAATAATAGGTGAAACCGCCACCGTGCAGGAACTGGCGGAAAAAATGAAAAAAAGCCCGGCAGAGTTAATCAAAAGACTTATGCATATGGGTGTGCTGGCCACCATCAACCAGGAGATTGACTCCGATACGGCCACCATTATTGCCGGGGAATTCGGTTTTGAACTTGAAGTTAAGATTGAGCTTGATGCCGAACAGTTGCTGGAGCAGGAGCAGGAAGAATCTCCGGATAATTTGGCTGACCGACCCTGTGTGGTTACTATTATGGGCCACGTCGACCACGGTAAGACATCGCTTTTGGATGCTATCAGGGAGACCAATGTAATAGCCACCGAGGCTGGGGGTATTACCCAGCACATTGGCGCATATCAAGTTGAGCATAATAACAAAAGAATAACCTTCGTGGATACACCGGGGCACGAGGCGTTTACAGCCATGCGTGCCAGGGGCGCTCAGGTCACCGACATAGCTATTCTGGTGGTGGCTGCGGACGACGGGGTAATGCCGCAGACCATTGAGGCCATCAATCACGCCAAGGCGGCGGAAGTTCCCATCATTGTAGCCGTAAACAAAATAGATAAACCCGGCGCCGATGCGGAGAGGGTTAAGCAACAGCTTACGGAGCATGCTCTGATTCCAGAGGAATGGGGCGGGGAGACCATCTTTGCGCCTGTCAGCGCCAAAACTAGGGAGGGACTCGACAATCTCCTGGAAATGATTTTACTGGTGGCCGAGGTAGGTGAACTCAAGGCCAATCCGGGCCGTTCTGCCAGGGGCACCGTTATAGAGGCTGAACTCGATAAGGGCCGGGGTCCCGTGGCTACCATACTGGTGCAGAACGGTACTCTTCGGGTGGGAGACAACATAGTGGCGGGTACCGCTTTCGGCAGGGTGCGGGCCATGATGGACGACAAGGGCCGCCGTATTAAAAAGGCCGGGCCGTCCACTCCGATTGAGGTTCTTGGCTTTCACGACGTTCCGCTGGCGGGGGATCTTTTCTACGCCCTGGAAGATGAAAAGACCGCCAGGCAGATTTCCGATAAACGGACAACCAGGAAGCGCCAGGAAGAAATGAAGCATCCTGCGGTCAAGGTCACCCTGGATGATCTTTTTAAACATATCCAGGAAGGCCAGGTAAAAGAGCTATGCCTGATCATTAAGGCCGACGTACAGGGTTCCGTGGAAGCCGTTAAGCAGTCCCTGGAGCGCCTGACCACCGGCGAAGTCAAGGTTAATATAATTCACGGAGGCGTGGGTGCCATATCCGAAACAGATATCATGTTAGCTTCGGCCTCCAACGCCATTATCATAGGCTTCAATGTGAGGCCCGACGTCAATGCCAGGAAAGCGGCGGAGGCGGAAAAAGTGGATATACGCCTTTATCGCGTAATCTACGATGCCATTGAAGATGTCAAAGCAGCCATGAGTGGCCTGCTGGACCCGGAAATAAAGGAAGTTATTCTTGGCCGGGTGGAAATACGCAAAACCTTCAAGGTTTCCAAACTCGGGGTTATTGCCGGATGCTATGTGGTTGAGGGCAAAGTAACCAGGGATGCCGGCGTTCGTTTAATCAGAAACGGCGTGGTGATTTTTGAAGGCAAACTTGATTCTCTCAAGAGGTTTAAGGATGACGCCAAGGAAGTCCTGCAGGGTTTCGAGTGTGGACTTACCCTGGATAAATTCAATGACCTCCGTGAGGGGGATATCATCGAAGCTTTTACCACTGAAGCGGTTAAAAGAGAACTGGCATAGGGGGTGGGGAATATGTCTCACCGGCCTGAAAGACTGGCCGAGGCTATAAAAAAAGAAGTGTCGGACATGATCAGGGATGAGCTAAAGGATCCCCGCATTGGTTTTGCCACCATTACTTCTGTTGATGTTTCCGGAGATATGCGTTACGCCAAGATATTTATCAGCGTGCTGGGTGAACCAGAGGCGCAGCAGAAGACCATTGCAGCCCTGGAAAGCGCCAAGGGTTTTGTAAGGACTGAATTGGGGCGGCGCATCAGGCTGCGTTACACACCGGAACTGTCTTTCAAGTTGGATGCATCTATTCAGCGGGGGACTAGGGTTATTAAACTCCTGGATGAAGTGTCCGACGACAAAACCGAGGGACATGACGATTCACAAACCTCAAGGCGGGTCCCTTAAGTTGGGGACATTCCTTCTCGAATTTGTCAAGAAGTAAGGAATATAGCCAACTAAAGAAGGTGTGTCCCCATACCTTGTTAGGAGAATTAATATGAACAGCCTTGCGGAGATTGCCGGGGTTTTACGTAACGCCGGGAATGCTATAATATGCGGACATGTAATGCCCGACGGGGACTGTCTGGGTTCCGTGGCGGCGTTGGGTACGGCCCTAGAGCAACTAGGTATGAAGGTAGTGCTGGCCAGTCCCGACCCGGTGCCCGAAATATATAGCTTTATGCCCGGCGTGGACAGGTTTGTCATTGGTGAGGACGTCCTGGCGGAGGAATATGATACCTTTATCATACTGGATTGTTCTGTCCCCGAACGGCTGGGCAAGGTCCGGGCGCTTCTGGAAAGGGATATACTAGTTGTAAATATAGACCACCACCCCGGTTCCAGCGCTTTCGCCGGATATAATTATATAGACGGTAAGGCGGCGGCCACCGGAGAAATCGTTATGGATTTGATTGATTTACTGGGCACCTCCATATCAGAAGAAATTGCCGTTTACCTCTACGTGGCGCTGGTTACGGACACCGGCTCCTTTCAATATGAGAATACCACCTCCGGCACCATGCGGCGGGCAGCCAGATTACTGGAGACGGGTATTTCCGCTTCATGGATAAACATAAATATATATGAGCAAAAACCACTGGCAACACTGAAAGTAATGGAGGAAGCCCTGAAGAAAATGGCAATCAGCTCCTGCGGCAGGGTAGCTTGGTCCTCGATAGACAGGCGTACACTTAACATGCTCGCAGCCCGGGATGAGCATACGGACGGTCTGATCAACATAGTACGTACCATAAAGGGTGTAGAGGTTGCTATTTTCTTCAGGGAAATAAGTGAAGGCAAATTTAAAGTCAGCTTTCGCTCCAAGGAGGGCGTGGATGTTCGTATGCTGGCCGGGAAATTCGGCGGCGGTGGGCATACCAGGGCTTCCGGGTGCGTCATTGAGGGCCGGCTGGACAATATAGAAAAAATGGTGGTGGCTGTGGCTATTGAAGAAGCAGCGGATTTAAAATGACAGTCTAAGGTCTAAAGTCCAAGGTCAAAGGTCACCAAAAAGGTTTTTCGACATTTGACTTTTGATATTTGACTTTCGACTTTTGAGGTTTTATGATGGATGGATCAATTAATATATTAAAACCACCTGGTATGACGTCACATGATGTGGTTAATTATGTTCGCCGGCTTAGCGGGATAAAAAAGGCCGGACACACCGGGACCCTGGATCCCGCTGCGGCGGGGGTGCTCCTTCTATGCGTGGGACGTGCTACCAGGGTTATCGAATTTTTACCGGATGACAAACAGTACCGGGCAGAAATTACTTTCGGCGTCAAGACAGATACCGGCGACTCTTTCGGGGAAATTATATACACTAAAGATACTATGAATATAACCTCGTCCCTGGTAGAAAATGTTCTGTCAGGATTCCTGGGCGATATTGAACAGGTGCCCCCCATGACTTCCGCCGTCCGCCACCAGGGGGTAAAGCTGTATGAACTGGCCCGCAAGGGAGTGGTGGTGGAGAGGAAACCGCGGCGGGTAATAATTCATGCATTAAATATGATAAAATGGAACGGTGCCGGGAACCATCCCCTTACAGCCATTATTGACGTATCCTGTTCAGCTGGCACATATATCCGCACACTATGTACGGATATCGGCGACAGCCTCGGCTGCGGTGCTCATATGAGCTTTCTGTTGCGTACCAGGGCGGGAACATTTGTCATTGACCGATCGTATACCCTGGAAGAATTGGCCTGTCTTGTTCGGGACGGGAAGCTTGAGCAGGCTGTTATGTCCATGGATGACATGCTGAAAAATATGCCTGCAGTGTTCGTTAAAGAATCAGCAGCGGCATCGGTAAGGTCGGGGGCACAGTTATACTTGCCGGGTGTGGAAAACGCCCCTGAGAGATTGTCGCCCGGACAGATGGTCAGGCTGAGGTCTTCCTCGGAGCTAATGGCCCTTGCCGCCGCTGACTGTACAGACGGCAGGATATCCTTTAAACCGGTGAAGGTACTTGTTTAGATAATCATGGGGGTAGGGTTCATTGCATATCTATAATACATGGCAGGGAATAGGAAAAACATATAATAACATTTGCGTGGGACTGGGTAATTTTGATGGTTTGCATTTAGGTCACCAGCGTCTTATTTCCGACCTGGTCAACAAAGCAAAAAAGGACAGCGGAGTGCCGGCGGTGTTTACCTTTTACCCGCATCCTATGAAGGTGCTGAATCCTGAAGGCGCACCGCCAATGCTTTTATCCCAGCAGGCCAAACAAAAGATGATTGCCGGTTTGGGTGTCGAAGTACTGCTGCTGGTTCCCTTTACCCTTGATTTCGCTTCCCTTGCCCCGGAGGAATTTATCACAGAGGTTTTACACCGGGAATTGAGGGTGCGGTCTGTTTTTATTGGTTATAATTATACCTTCGGGAGAGGTGGTAAGGGTAATCCCGAAACACTGGCCGGGGCAAGCAGGAAACTGGGTTTTGATGTACACGTCATACCGCCTGTGGCCATAGGGGGCACTCCCGTAAGCAGCACACTGATCCGCAGTTTACTTAGTGCAGGTGAAGTGCTGAAAGCCAGGAAGTACCTGGGCTATTGTCCTTTCGCGGAGGGCGAAGTGGTGGTTGGAGAGATGCGTGGCAGAACCCTTGGTTTTCCCACTGCCAATATCGTGCTGGATGGGGAGATACTGGTACCCGCCAACGGAGTTTATGCTGTAGAAGTTAGGGTCGACGGGGATAATTTTATGGGCGTAGCTAACATAGGCATCAAACCAACTTTCCATGGCGACGGCATGGTTCGCAACCTGGAGGTTCACCTGCTGGACTTTTACGGGGATTTGTACGGCAAAAAGATTAAGGTGTATTTCACCGGGCGCCTGCGGGATGAGAAACGTTTTTCCTCCCCCGGGGAACTGGTAGAGCAAATTAGAATTGATATCAGCCGGGCCAGAATAGAGTTTCAACAGTAGCATACAGGCTCGAAATTATAAATATAATGTATTAATTAGACATAATCGTTTTCATTCAGTTTACCCGGCAGTTAAAATATGCTATAATGACACGGTCAACGTCCCATCTTGATGAAAGGAGACGTAGGCATGGGAGTTCCCAAGTCTGATTCGCCAGAGGAAGAAATTAAAAAATGGCTTAACCATATAGCCATGATTTGCCTGAGCGATGACTTTCAAAAACTGAAGAAAGAGTTGGAAGAGATATATAGCGGGTCAAATTTAAAAGATTCGAGGTTAACAGCCTTCCAGGATGCCCTTTATGCCTTTCTGGCCCAGGAAGATGAGAAGAGGATTGTGCAATCCGGTGCCTATTGAGAAGGATACCGATATGCGGGTTATCATCACGGAACATGCCCGAAAACGTCTAAAAGATATGCGCCAGGAAAAAATTACAGTACAGGATATTATCGGCGCAGCTACCGGAATACCGGGGCGTATTCCCACCGCCACCAGATTCCGTGGGTTTTTTGCAAAATCGGGTAGAATATTTGATATTGTTGCCAAGGACATACCGGGCGGTCGCTTGGTAATCACAATTATAGGGAAATAAATTCCTGAACTGCCTGCTAGGGGGCTCGTTTCTCCAGCGGTTTACTTGGCTGGCAGCGATTAACCCGGTGTTAGGAGGTGAATGCATATATGTCGCTTTCTCTGGAAGCAAAACAGGCTGTAATTTCCCAGCATAAGACTCATGACAATGATACCGGCTCGCCGGAAGTTCAGATTGCCATACTTACTACCAGGATAAACAGCCTTACAGAGCATCTGAAGATTCATAAAAAAGACCATCACTCCAGGCGAGGTCTTTTAAAAATGGTTGGTCAAAGGCGGGCTCTTTTAAACTACCTGAAGGATCGCAATTTTGGCCGCTATCGTTCGATTATTGAAAAACTTGGGTTGCGTAAATAACATAAAAAAGAGCGGACTGCCCGCTCTTTTTTTATAAGTCAAGGCTGTTTTTTAATCAATAATCGCCGTTATGACCATCACCGGGGTATTTTTTATTATCCCTGCAGGAAATACTATAAAATATGTAGAATAACTAACGGTTGTAAAAATTTGCATAGATGTATGGAGGTTTGGCCTTTAATGTCAGAGCAGGTAATTTTGAAGAGGGAATTGAATATAGGTGGCCGGAGTATGACCCTGGAAACGGGGCGGGTCGCCAAACAGGCTAGTGGCGCGGTGTTTGTTCGTTACGGCGACACCATGGTGCTGGTAGCGGCAACTATGGCCCAGCATATCCGGGAGGGAATTGACTTCTTTCCTCTCACCGTCGATTACGAAGAAAGACTATATGCGGTGGGGAAGATCCCTGGTGGATTTATAAAGAGAGAATCCCGCCCCAGCGAGAAGGCGGTACTGTCATGCAGGCTGATCGATAGGCCCATCCGCCCTCTTTTTCCTAAGGGCTTTAGAAACGAGGTTCAGATAATAGCCACCATTATGTCTGTGGATCAGGACCATGCTCCTGAGATGGCGGCCATGATTGGGGCTTCCACTGCATTACATATCAGTGATACCCCCTTCGGAGGACCTATCGGTGGTGTAATAGTGGGCAGGGTCAACGGCGAGCTTGTGATCAATCCCACCCGGGAGCAGGCGGAAAAAAGCGATATGCACCTGGTGGTGGCGGGTACCAGGGATGCCGTGATGATGGTGGAGGCCAAGGCATCCGAGGTGCCTGAGAGCGTTATGCTGGAGGCTATCTCCTTTGGCCATGATAAAATCAGGGAAATAGTTGATTTCATCGAAAAGTTCAGGGAAGAGGCCTTATCCCTGGGGCTGGCCAGGGAAAAAATGGTATTTGAGCCGGCCCATCCGGCTCCTGAAATAGACGCAGCCGTCACCGGCCGGGCAGAGCAAAAATTTACCGCTGCGGTCAGACAATGCATAGACACTAAGATGCCCAAGAAACAGCGAGAGATCTACCTGGATCAGGTTAAGTCGGAACTAATACAGGAATTTGCGGAAACTTTTCCCGAACAGGCCAAGGATATCGAGAAGGTCGTAGACGCTGCTGAAAAGAAAGTAATCCGGGGCTTTATCACCAGGGATAAAGTACGTATTGATGGCCGGGCACTGAATGAAGTAAGGCCCATAACCGTTGAGGTAGGCGTGCTGCCCCGCACCCACGGAACCGGTTTGTTTACCCGGGGACAGACCCAGGTTCTGTCCGTGCTCACCCTGGGGCCCGTATCTGACGAGCAGAGGTTGGACGGGCTGGGTACTGAAGAGACTAAAAGATATATGCATCACTATAATTTTCCGCCGTTCAGCACTGGAGAAACCAAGCCCATGCGCGCCCCGGGCAGGCGGGATATAGGTCACGGCGCCCTGGCTGAAAGAGCGCTGGAAGCAGTAATTCCTTCGGAGAAAGCTTTCCCTTATACCATCAGAATTGTTTCCGAGGTGCTGGAATCCAACGGCTCTACCTCCATGGGCAGTGTGTGTGGCAGTTGCCTGAGCCTGATGGATGCTGGGGTACCCATTAAGGCTCCGGTGGCCGGCGCGGCCATGGGCCTCATTAAAGAGGGCGACGAAATTGCCGTTCTGACTGATATCCAGGGTGTTGAAGATCACCTGGGTGACATGGATTTCAAGGTGGCGGGAACTAAGGATGGGATTACGGCCCTGCAGATGGACATAAAAATTGCCGGCGTTACTCCCCGGATACTGGAGCGGGCGCTGGAGCAGGCACATGAAGCAAGGATGCACATCATGGGAAAAATGCTGGCAGTTATCGATAAGCCCCGTACAGACCTGTCGCGCTATGCCCCGAGAATCATCCAAATAAACATCGACCCAGATAAAATAAGGGACGTAATCGGACCAGGCGGCAAGATCATCAGAAAGATAGTGGAGGAGACCGGTGCGGATATTGATATAGAAGATGATGGCAGGGTATTCATAGGGGCTCTGGATTCCGAGGCAGGCAAAAAAGCGCTGCAAATTGTAGAAACGCTGACCAAGGACGTTGTAACCGGAGAGATATACAACGGCAAGGTTACCAGGGTTACTGATTTTGGCTGTTTCGTAGAGGTTATTCCCGGTGTGCTGGGATTACCCGGCAAAGAGGGGTTGGTGCACATCTCCCAGCTTGCTCACCACAGGGTGGCTAAAACAGAGGATATTGTCAGAGAAGGGGATTCTATTCTGGTAAAAGCTATCGGCTCTGACCAGCAGGGTCGTCTCAAACTTTCCCGTAAGGAAGCAGTGCCTCCGGAGCCGGGCGAATTGGAACTAGCCGCCCAGGAAGCGGCTGAGCCCAGGCGCAATCCACGGCCTCCGCGGGACAGGGACAGGAGATACTAGGAGACCGTTGAAAAACTGCGTCTGGCTTTGTCAGGCTCGCCGTCCAGTATTAATTGGGGACATTCCTCCGAAGGAGGTGTGTCCCCTGACCTCTGACCTATCAAGTACGCTCCGCGCTGTCCGGCTTCTCCTTTCGCGCCATACTTGTTTTTGAACGGCCTCTAGGTCTTGGTTTTGATGAAACTCGTAAAAAGGCAGGGGTTGCCCGCAGGCACCTCTGTTTTTTAGTTTATTTAAACTTAAATTAACATAAATATTATCTTTTATTAATAACCTATGTGTTACAATTGTAAAAATGTTCGTCAGGGGTAAAAGAAGAATGAAATTCAGTCCGGCAAAAATGGCCAGAAGTATTGGCTGGCGTCCTATTGCCAGCTATTTTCTGCTCATTTTCATTTTTTTTGCCTTACTTAAACTATTTCCTGTCACCAGGCAAAACGCCCTGGGAGTGGCGCTGCTGACCTTTCCCTTTGCGGTTTTGCTGGCCTGGATGCTGCTGAAAAGAGTGGTGCTGCCCCTTAATTTAATTAGCGAGGCGGCCCGGGAGATGGCCAGGGGCAACCTGGAAAAAGAAATTAAAATTTATACCAATGATGAAATAGGGGATTTGGCAAAAAGCATAAATCTGCTGGCTTCCCGCCTGAGGCGGACAGTGGATGAGATAACTGATGAAAAGAACCGCATGCGCGCCATATTGCACAGTATGGCGGACGGCGTGGTGGCGGTGGATGGAACCGGGCGGGTTCTCCTGGTAAACCCTGCGGTCGAAAGGGCGCTAAGGATAACTGAGGAGGCCAGCAGGGGTAAAGAGATAGTCGAGGTGGTTAGGCACTACGATTTTGAGAGGTACCTGAAAGAAGCCTTGCGCAACCAGCAGGAACTCCGCCGGGAGATACAGGTCTTAACCCCCGACCCCAGGATATTCAGCGTTCAGTTCACCCCCCTGAAGGGCAGTGACCGGGGTGGTGTGGTGGCGCTGTTAAGGGATGTTACCGAAAGGCGCCAGCTGGAGCAGATGAGAAATGATTTTGTAGCCAACGTATCCCACGAATTACGGACGCCCATGACTTCCATCAAGGGCTTTCTGGAAACCCTGCTGGATGGGGCTCTGGATGACAGGGAGGCCGCTGAGCATTTTTTGAACATTATGAGTGCGGAAACGGATCGTTTAACCAGGCTTATTGACGACCTGTTTGCCCTTTCAAACATAGAAAACCGCAAAATTTTACCGAAGAAGGAACTGCTATCGCTGGGTAATCTTATATTAAAAGTGATCTCCATACTGGGTCAGAGCGCCGGGGAAAAAAGCATTAAACTGGATACAGTAATAGCTGCGGATATGCCGCCGGTATCGGTCGACGAGGATATGCTCACCAGGGTAGTGATTAACCTTGTGGATAACGCCATTAAATATACTTCCGCCGGTGGGAAGGTGATGGTGGAAACGGGTTGTGACGGAGACAGGGCCTTCATACGAATCACGGACACTGGAATTGGTATACCCGAGGAAAGCATCTCCCGGGTGTTCGAACGGTTTTACCGGGTGGACCGGGCACGCTCCAGGCAATACGGCGGCACAGGCCTCGGTCTGGCTATCGTAAAACATGTGCTGGAGGTACACGGGGGCAGTATTGAGGTATGCAGCAGAATTGGCCTGGGAAGTGTATTTACAGCCTATTTGCCGTTATAATCCAGTATCGATGTCATACGGGCTAACAATGCGGGTCTTGCAATACAAAAAAACAGTAAAATAAGACCATAAATTTATAAATTACTAAAGACATTGATCATTGTCATGGTGTAGAATATATTGCATATGATTCGGCTGGTTCTATCTCGCTAACAGCCTGTAAGACCCCGTCCTTGAAGGTCGGGGAAACCGGCTGTATAGTTCAAAGTTGGGGACATTCCTCCAACCCCAAAGTCAGGCTCCAAATGGAGGTGTGTCCCCATACCTTAAAGTTCGCTCTAAGGGTTCGGTATGGGAATAACCCCTTCCGAACCCAAGGCTCACTTATATTTTTTCATCCAGGGGGTATATATTTTGGGAAGATATGCCTTTGACAAATCCCTCAAGGAAATTCAAAACGATATATTGCGTATGGGCAGTCTGGTGGAGCAGGCCATATTTGATTCCGTGGATGCTTTCATGAACCAGGATGTTACGGCCGCGGCCGGGGTGATTATGGGTGATGAGCGCATTGACGAGCTTTTTTTGGAGATCGAGGATAAATGCGTAAAAATAATAGCCACCCAGCAACCCATAGCTAAGGACTTGAGGGTGGCCATAACGGGTATTAAAATTCTTTTGAGCCTGGAAAGAATGGCTGACCATTCCGTGGACATTGCCAGGTCCACCATGTGTCTCACAGGACACCCCATGATCGTGCGCCCGGTGCAGGAAATACCGCGCATGGCCAGACTGGCCCGCCAGATGGTCAAGGACGGGCTGGACGCTTATGTTCACCGGGATGTAGAGAAGGCCAAGGCTATGTGTGCCATGGATGATCAGGTGGACTTTATTTTTTCCCATCTATTCAGGGATACCCTGGCCTGCATGGAGGAGGATCCGCAGGTGGTGGTTCAGGGAGCCTATCTTTTATACGTTTCCAGATATCTGGAGCGTATTGCTGATCATGCCACCAATATCGGTGAAGCTGTTATATATCTCGTTACCGGGGAAAGACGGGAACTAAACTAAATTGAGCCTGCCTAATACATTAATATCGGAACAAGGTACAATTCAGCCTCTTTTTTTGTCTCTTGGCTGTTGCTGGTATTTTGTTCATCTTTGCGTTCCTCTGACATAAACAAACCTCCCTGAATTATGTTTTAACTTTTTGCCAGTACTGACACTATGTGCCAATTTTATAACCATACATTTAACCATGCAAAGGTAGTGATATTACTATTGTATGTATTGCTCTTTGAAAGTTTACAAATATTTATGTGGATAATTCAGTAGAATTATACTTAAAAAGGATGGTCCCGGTTGTCATTGGTCTTCCAATTAAAACTAAAGTCCCTAATAATTGGGAACAATGGCATGTGAATATTTGTGTTGAATATAGTAATATTAAATAAATTTTTATACTCTGGAGCGCATCATATAATAATATGCAACAATACAATATAAATTACGCTCTAGTAATAGGTATTTTGGAGAGGGCAAAAAATATGAGGCATAGGAAATGTCAGGTGTGTGGGAATTTATTCGAGCTCACCAATCCCAATAAATTGTATTGCTGTGATATATGTAAAAAGTACGCTACCAACGAAAAGGCCAAGAACAGGTATATTAAAAAGAAAAACAGGATATACATGCCGTCCGTAATTGATTTGACCCTGCATACCAAATCCATGGATAATATTAAGGCTAAGGAAGATCCGCAGTATAGAAAGGGTATTCTTAAATATATACTTGCCGATCAGATATATTAATTTTTTTAATAATTCTTTTTTTAAAGACAATTATAAAGTTGCATAATACCGCTCGCAGGGAATAAACCCCTGTGAGTTTTTATTTTAGTGTAGGTCAAAAAAACTGGACATATAGAGGAAATATGATGCATAATGTAGCTGGTTGCGCTTTTTCTTCTCTGCCTGGCAACTTTATTTTTGAAAGTTCTGAATCTTTTTAGCCTATAGTTTTGCGTCGGTATAAAACAATGTTTTAGCAGTTTAAAATATAAGTGAGCCTTGGGTTCGGAAATACAGCCTGTTGATCCCGACTTTCGAGGACGGGGTCTTACAGGCTGTTAGCGAGATAATATGTATATAATCGGGAGGTGCCGAAAATGGCCAAGGATAATTCCTTTGATATTGTTTCCAAGGTTGATCTGCAGGAAGTAAGCAACGCGGTCAATCAGGCCCAGAGGGAGATTGACAACAGATTTGATTTTAAGGGCAGTAAAAGTAAGATTGAATATGACGGCAACCAGCTTATGCTATATTCAGACAACGATTTTAAACTGAAAAACGTGGTGGAAATACTGGAAGCTAAAATGATCAAACGGGGCATAAATTTAAAATCCCTGCGCTACGGTAAAATCGAAAAGGCGGCGGGGGATACCGTTAAGCAGAAGGTTGAACTGGTCCAGGGACTGGATAAGGATTTGGGCAAGGAAATAGTAAAACTAGTTAAGGAGAGCAAGGTTAAAGTCCAGGCCTCCTTCCAGGAAGACCAGGTAAGGGTCAGCGGGAAAAATAGGGATGACCTGCAGGAAATAATAAAGATTATCAAGGATCGGGAGTGGGATATACCTCTGCAGTTCAGTAATTTAAGGACTTTCTAAATACCCTGTAATAAATTTTCACAAAACCGGGAAGGAAAAAGTGGCATGTCCGTAAAGGTAGGTATAATAAGCCTGGGCTGTTCCAAGAACCTTGTGGATACCGAATTGATGCTGGGACTTCTGGACAGGGCGGGATATGAAATCACCGGTGTGGAAAAAGACGCCGATGTGATTATTGTCAACACCTGTGGATTTATAACTCCGGCCAAGGAAGAAGCCATCAATACCATACTTGAAACCGCGCTTCTTAAAGATACGGCCGGATTAAAGGCATTGCTGGTGGCAGGCTGTCTTTCACAGCGGTACGGCAGGGCATTGCTGGATGATTTGCCGGAGGTGGACGGTGTACTGGGAATAGGTGCCGTGCCCGATGTCGCAGGTATAGTTAACCGTGTGCTACGGGGGGAGAGGCTTTGTGTTGTTGATTCCCCAATATATAATCATAATGCAGATATGCCCAGGGTTATTACCACTCCTCCTTATACCGCTTACGTTAAAATTGCCGAGGGTTGCAACAACCGCTGTTCTTACTGCGCCATACCATCAATCCGGGGTGGCTACCGCAGCCGGGCCATGGAGCTGGTGGTTTCCGAGGTGGACGGACTGCAGCAGCGGGGGGTTAAAGAGATTGTACTGGTGGCCCAGGATACCACAGCTTATGGTCTGGATATATACGGCCGGAGGATGCTGGCGGAGCTGGTTAAAGAACTGGCCACCGGCGGGCCCCCCTGGATCCGTTTGATGTACTGTTATCCCACCGGGTTTACACAGGAGTTAATCGAATTGATGGCGGAACATAAAAACATTTGCCGATATGTTGACATGCCCCTGCAGCACGCCAGCCCGCATATATTGAAACTGATGAACCGGCGGGGGGCTGTCCGGGAAATAAAGGATTTAATTGCGAAGCTGCGCCGTTCCATACCCGGCATAGCCCTGCGCTCAACTTTTATGGTGGGCTTTCCCGGAGAAACAGTTGATGATTATGATGAATTAATAAATTTTATAGATGAAATGCGCTTCGAGAGGGCAGGGGTGTTTAAATTTTCCCCTGAGGAGGGCACACCTGCGGCGGAAATGACCGGTCAGGTTCCGGAGGAACAAAAAGAGGAGCGCTTTCGCCGGGCTATGACTCTGCAGCAGCAGATCTCCCTCGGCCATAACCTTGCCCTGGTGGGCAAGGTTATAAATGTAATGGTGGAGGAGGAACCCTCCGGGAGGTCGAATCTATATAGGGGTAGAAGCGAGTCGGATGCTCCGGAAATCGACGGAACGGTGCTGTTCAGTGCCGCGTCTGCCGCTCCGCTGCCCGGCGACCTGGTAAAGGTACGGGTTACCCGGGCCTATGAGTATGACCTGAGGGGAGTGTTGACGTAAAATGAATCTGCCCAACAGGCTGACCATGGTCAGGATTTTTCTTATACCGGTTATACTGGGGATTATATCCATGAGGATTAGCTACGGTGATTATATTGCGGCGGGTGTTTTTATACTGGCAGCCAGTACCGATGGCCTGGACGGATATATAGCCCGTAAAAAAAAGCTCGTTACCAGGCTGGGCAAATTAATGGACCCGCTGGCAGATAAGCTGCTGGTATCCGCCGCCCTTATTGCTCTGGTGGAACTGCAGCGGCTTTCGACCTGGGTGGCCGTAGTTATAATCGGCAGGGAATTTGCTGTTACCGGCCTGCGGGCACTGGCGGCCGCCGACGGCAATATCATCGCTGCAGGCAAACTGGGAAAAATTAAAACGGTTACACAGATTATAGCCATATCTGCCCTTTTTCTAAAAGATTTACCCTGGCTGGTAGGCCATCTGTCAGGCATGCCGGTGGCCGTCCCGGAAATAAAAAGTTTCTGGATCATGCTAGGGCAGTTATCTATGGGGGTAGCGGTATTTTTCACCATTTGGTCGGGGATTGATTACTTTAACCGAAGTTGGTCGGTGTTAAAAAAGGGAGGATACTGAAGCCGCCTTTCCCAAGGGCGGTTTTTTCAATGAGGAAAGGGGACACACCTCTCTTTAAGGTCTTGCTCTGGGGTCAGAGGAATGTCCCCGATTGGAATGGCTCTGGGGTCGGAGGAATGTCCCCAATCTATACAAATGGAAGCGGTTACATTCATTTCCTGCCCCAAAACACCATTTTTGTGCTATAATTATGCATTGTAGCGCAACTGTCGCTTACGCCGGCAGTTTTTTATTTATTAACATTATAGTTTATGTACTGAAGAGAATCAGTTAACCAATTGCTATGTACTTAACTTTTGAGAGGAAGGTCTTCATGCAATGGCAAGGATTTCGGATTCCTATTGTTGTTACATCCCTGGTTTTAGGTCTGTTGCTTCTCGTGGGGGCGCAGTGGCTATACAACAGATATAATTATGACCAGCCCCTGGACGACCTGCTGAAAGGCAACAAGGCGGTAGAATCCTACCAGATCGACGACGGGAAGCCCGTTATCCGGGTGCGGATAGAATTAAAGGAAGTAGTAGATTTGGGCCAGACCTACCGGGAGCTGGATAGTTCCCTGAAGGATGTGCTGGGCGCCAAAGAGTATAAAATTGAGCTGGGGGATAACCGGAATTCGCAGTTAGAAGATATATATTATTATAGCCAGTTCGCCATTTACGAGGCCCTGGCCCGGGGCAATTACAGGGACATGGAGCAGTACGTTTCCCAGCAGGCGGCCTCTTACGGTGCAGTGGCCAGAGTGTATATCGACAGTAGCTCCGTATACGTGCAGATAGAAAAAGGTGACCATTACCTTTACGAAATAATACCTGTTACCGGCATGGAGAAAAACACCGCAGATTCTCCGGAAAGGAGTTAGGGCTGATGGTGAAAGAAATTGGTCTTGGACTGGGCCTGGCTATACTGGCATATCTGGGAATGTCCGGATACGATGTTATGCCATTGATATTTTTGGCAGCGGCCGGAGTCGGTCTGTTTTATATAGCCCGCACCCGGGGGCTGGTAGCAAAAAATTTTAATGACCGGGGCCCTTCCCTTTTTCAGAATATCACCTTTGCCGACGTTGGAGGCCAGGCTACGGCCATCAAAGAGCTGCAGGAGGCCCTTGATTTTATTAGGAATTTTAATAAAATCAAATCCCTGGGCATACGTCCTCTGAAGGGTATATTGCTTACCGGCCCGCCTGGAACCGGCAAGACGTTGCTGGCCAAGGCTGCTGCAGGATACACTGACGCTGCCTTCGTGGCCACCTCAGGCAGTGAATTTATAGAAATGTATGCCGGCGTAGGGGCCCAGAGAGTAAGAAAATTATTCCAGACGGCCCGGGAAACCGCGCTTAAGATAGGTAAAAACAACGCCATGGTTTTTATCGATGAGATAGAAATACTGGGAGGAAAACGGGG
Source organism: Peptococcaceae bacterium BRH_c4b (assembly GCA_000961595.1). GTDB lineage: Bacteria > Bacillota > Desulfotomaculia > Desulfotomaculales > Desulfocucumaceae > Desulfocucumis. The sequence continues at coordinate 39,788 of LADO01000029.1, read as the reverse complement.
GCAGACCACCAGCCACCTGGAGTACGACCAGACACTGAACCAGTTGCTGGTGGAAATGGACGGTTTAAAGGTGGATGGCAGGGTGCGCTTGCTGGTGGTGGCGGCTACTAACCGTGTGGATATGCTGGACCCGGCACTTTTGCGTCCGGGACGTTTTGACCGTCAGGTTAAGGTGGAACTGCCGGACAGGGACGGCCGGGTGGATATAATCAGGCTGCACACTCGTAACAAGCCCCTGGCGGCAGATGTGTCCATTGAGGCTATTGCCCGGGAGACCTTCGGTTTCAGCGGGGCACACCTGGAGAGTCTGGCCAACGAGGCGGCAATCCTGGCCATGCGGGAAAGTCTCAGCGAAATCAGCCAGAGGCACTTCCACGAGGCTGTGGATAAGGTGATGATGGGAGAAAAGTTGGACCGCCGTCTGGTGCTTTCCGAGTTGGAGCGGGTGGCCGTACACGAGGCGGGCCACGCGCTGATGAGCGAATTTGTAAGGCAAGGCTCGGTATCCACTTTGACTGTAACACCCAGGGGGCAGGCTCTCGGCTACATGAGGCAAACCCCGGAGGACGATACTTATCTCTATACCAGGGACTATCTGGAGAACCAAATCGCAGTTATGCTGGCCGGCGCTCTGGCGGAAGAATTGATTCTGGGCAGCCGCAGCACCGGGGCGGCCAACGATTACCAGCAGGCCACCGGGGTGGCTGAGCAGATTATCAGGGCAGGCATGTCCGAATTGGGCGTGGTGGATCCGGAAACCCTCCCCCAGGGGTTGCGCTACCGCGTTATCACCGGGATACTGCAGGGGCAGGAGCAGCGGGTGCGGGATTATCTGTGCAATGTAAAAAAGGCCCTGGCCGGGATTGTGGAAGTACTGCTGGAGCAGGAGAAGATAACAGGAGAAAAGCTGCGGGAAATATTAAGGGCGGAAGCCGCCTAACAGGGTTAATCCCACAATATTTCGGCAATAATATGAAAAGGCCGTAAATCATTCTGCATCATGGTACATTGTGGTATCAAGCTGCAGATACGATATTTGCGGCCTTTTAAACATTGTTTGCAGGGAATTTAGTCGCTGTGGGAGAAACATATAAGGTTACCCGGCTAAGTGCTATCAAGGGCAGGTGGAAGATTGATGGATGCGGCTTTCTTAAAATATCCTGACGCAGCTAAGGTGGGGGAGTTGCTCGGGCAAAAGGGACTTACCCTGGCGCTGGCGGAATCCTGCACCGGCGGGCTTGTGTCTGCCCGCATAACAGGTGTTCCCGGCAGTTCCCTTTATTATAAAGGCGGCGTAGTGTCATATGACAACCGGGTAAAGGAAAAAGTACTTGGAGTAAATGCCCAGGATTTAAAACTGTACGGTGCCGTCAGCCGTCAGGTTGCCAGAGGCATGGCTCTGGGTGTAAAGGACCTGCTGGAGGCAGATATCGCTCTCTCTGTAACAGGTATTGCCGGACCAGGCGGCGGAACGGAGGACAAGCCGGTGGGTCTGGTGTACATTGGACTGTCCTCCCGGGAAATTACGAAGGAGTATGAGCTACACCTTGCGGGCAGCAGGGATGAAATCCGCCGGGCCACAGTAAAGGAAGCCCTGGAAATACTGCGCAGCTATTTAACTATGCAGTGAGTTGTTTATGCCGATGTAGTCAATAAGTCTATTATTATTATCTTTATTGAAAGGCAGTTGTTTGAATGTCCGCTTTAAGCGAATTTGTAAGTTTTGGAGAATTGCAGTTGGGTCGCCGGGTTGCCCAGGCCGTAACCGATATGGGCTTCGAGGAGCCCACACCCATTCAGGCTCAGGCCATACCCCTGCTGATGGACGGTAAGGACGTTATAGGCCAGGCCCAAACAGGAACGGGGAAGACCGCCGCCTTCGGTATACCTATTGTGGAAAAAATAAATACCCGGACCGGGGTGCAGGCGTTGGTGGTTACTCCCACCAGAGAACTGGCCGTCCAGGTGGCGGAGGAAATATCCCGTATTGGCCGTTACCGGCGGGTGCGTACCCTGCCTATTTACGGCGGCCAGCCAATTGACAGGCAGATCAGGGCCCTGCGCCAGGGTGTGCACGTGGTGATAGGGACCCCCGGCAGGCTGCTGGACCATCTAAACCGTAAAACACTCAGCCTGAGCAGTGTTGCCATGGTGGTGCTGGACGAGGCGGATGAAATGCTGGACATGGGTTTCATAGACGATATGGAGGCCATTTTGAAGGCAATTCCCCAGGAACGTCAGACGCTGCTTTTTTCCGCTACCATGCCGCGGGAGGTACTCACCCTGGCCCAGCGCTATTTAAAAGAGCCTGAATTTATCACCGTGAGTAAGAATAGTCTCACCGTCCCACAGATTGAGCAGATTTATTATGAAACCAGGGAAAGCGGTAAACTGGAATCCATGGCCCGCTTGTTGGACGTGCTAGAACTGAGCAGAGCCATTGTTTTTTGCCGTACCAAGCGGGGGGTGGATGAACTGGTGTCAGGCCTGCAGGCCAGGGGCTATCCTGTGGCGGGGCTGCACGGCGACCTGAGCCAGTACCAGAGAAACCAGGTGATGAGGCAGTTTAAGGGCGGCCAGGTGGAAATACTGGTAGCCACTGACGTAGCCGCCCGGGGGCTTGATATCGAAAACATATCCCACGTTATAAATTATGATATACCCCAGGATGTGGAGTTTTACATCCACCGCATCGGCCGCACCGGCAGGGCCGGCAAATCCGGCATGGCCGTCACCCTGGTATCTCCCAGAGACTACCGGCAGCTCCGGCTTATTGAGAACCTAACCAAGACCCGTATCCGCCGGGAGCGCCTGCCCAGTCTGTCGGATATCAACGAGCGGCAGAAGGAAGGCCTGGTGGAAAGGCTGAGGAATACCATCGCAGAGGGTAAGCTGGGGTATTACCGGGGAGTGGTAGACCCCCTGCTGGACGATTACGACCCGGTGGATATTGCCGCTGCGGCGCTGAAAATGTCCTTCGGCCCCGTTGGTGAGGAAGATGCCGCCGAGGCGGGACACGGCAATACCGGGGCGAAACAGGGAATGGTACGCCTGTTTGTGACAATAGGCAGGAAAGATAATATCAGGCCTGCAGAAATGGTCCGTATAATCTCCGACGAAACGGGTGTACCAGCCAACATGATCGGAGATATAAACATATTTGAAAAGTTTGCCTTTGTGGAAGTGGATCAGGAATGGGCAGACTGCGTTATCCACTACATGCACCACAGCACCGTCAAGGGGCGCCGAATTAGCGTGGAGCCCGCCCGGAGCAGAGACTCCGTTTAATCTCAAGTCGAAAGTCCAGGGTTCCCAGTGCTCATTGACTTTTGACATTCGACTTTCGACAATTTATTTGACTTTCGAGTTATGCCTGAATAATTGACTTTCATGTTATTGAATTTTATACTGGACGTACATATGTACGCTATGGTAAAATAAAGATGAGCTGGCAACATCTGTCGCCTGTTGTTTACACGTAGATTTTTCGCCGGTATATTTGTTTTCCATATCAGAGAGGAGGTTTTGCCGTTGTCCGTTGATAGACAAAAAGCGCTGGAGGCTGCCCTGGCCCAGATTGAGCGGCAGTTTGGCAAGGGCGCTGTGATGAAACTGGGGGATTCCCCCGCCAGAATGAATATTGATACTATTTCCACCGGTATTTTGTCCCTGGATATTGCGTTAGGTCTGGGGGGAGTGCCCCGGGGGAGAGTGATAGAGATATTCGGCCCGGAGTCCTCGGGTAAAACCACCGTGGCCCTGCATATTATCGCCGAGGCTCAAAGAATAGGCGGCACCGCAGCTTTCATTGATGCTGAGCACGCATTAGACGCCACCTATGCCAGAAACATAGGCGTTGACATAGACAACCTGCTGGTATCCCAGCCGGATACCGGGGAGCAGGCCCTGGAAATATGCGAGATGCTGGTTCGCAGCGGGGCTGTGGATGTGGTGGTAATCGATAGTGTGGCCGCACTGGTGCCTAAGGCCGAGATTGATGGCGAAATGGGGGATACCCATGTGGGTCTCCAGGCGAGACTAATGTCCCAGGCGCTGCGCAAACTTACCGGCATTACCAGTAAGTCCCATACAGTGAATGTTTTCATCAACCAGTTAAGGGAAAAGGTGGGCGTTATGTTTGGCAGCCCGGAAACCACCCCAGGCGGCAGGGCTTTAAAATTTTACGCCTCCATGAGGCTTGATGTACGCAGGATTGAGTCTCTCAAACAGGGCAGCGATGTGGTGGGCAATAGAACCAGGGTGAAGGTGGTCAAAAACAAAGTTGCGCCACCTTTTAAACAGGCTGATTTCGATATCATGTACGGTACCGGGGCTTCCCGGGAGGGCATTGTTCTGGATATGGCGGTGGAAGCAAATATAGTGAACAAAAGCGGCGCCTGGTACGCTTACGGCGAAGAAAGGCTGGGCCAGGGACGGGAAAACGTCAAGGAATTCTTTAAAGAGCACACGGATCTACTGGATGAAATAGAGCAGAAAATAAGGGAGAAATACAGTTTGCCGGTAAAAGCCGCCGAGGTTTCGGGAGCGGTTGCGGAATAAGGATTTGAATGAATCAATGACGCCGGTTGCGCGGTGGCTTTGCCCGTAATTGGCCCCTGCTGCCGGCCCGCTGGCAGGGATAAAAATATTTCCGGTAGCAGCAGGTTAGAGGAATATTTAACTGTTTTTTGGGGCTGGTGTTTAAGTGGCTGTTAATGGGGATTTTGAAAGGGCCAGATATATGGCCTACAGGCTGCTGTCCGTACGGCCGCACAGCGAGCACGAACTGGCGGTAAAACTGCGCCGGAAAGGGTTGGACGCCGAAGTTATCGTAGAGGTTATCGGCATGCTGCGGGAGTACGGCATGATAGACGATGCCGACTATGCCGGCGGGTATATCAGGCGGCGCATTAATAGAAAGCCTGTGGGCAGGGCCCTGATAGTTCAGGAACTGAAACAAAAGGGCATAGCCGGGGACATAATAGAATCGCAGATCACAGGAATAGACCCTGAAACTGAATACAAAACGGCCCTTGCCCTGGCCAGGAAGAAGATGGATGGTCAGGGTGGCGAATTTGCATATCCCAGAATAGCGTCATTTCTGTGGCGCAGGGGTTTTGACGGCGAGACCATAGCCCGGGTTTGCCGTCGGCTGGAAGATGGCGAAACCCTTGATTCTCCTTGACAGCAACGACAAAATTATGTACAATTACGTTTGGGAGAAAATAGAATTGGACTACAACTCTTGCGGGTTTTTTATATATACAATTTAATATCCCGCGCATTTCTCCGGAATATGCGGAGAAAGCAATGTCTTGCTCTTGCTGGAGTTAAAACTCTTTATGTTTTGTTTTTCTCCCGCCCATTGCGGACAAATGAATGTAGTACCGATTCTATTTCTGCCGAGTCATACTCGGTATTTTTTATTGCAAAAACAAGACCTAAAAACATTAGCAGGAAAGGCAGGAGGTGATTTTTTGATGCAGGGAAATGTAATCGCTATTATAATCGCAGCAGTGCTGATTTCCTTTATAGCGGGATATCTGGTAAGAAAGTCCATCGCCGAGGCGAAGATTGCTTCCGCCGAGGCCCAGGCCGGTAGAATAATTGATGAAGCCCAAAAGACGGCCGAAGCCAAAAAGCGGGAAGCCTTACTGGAAGCCAAGGAAGAAGTATTGAAACTGCGTAACGAGGTGGAGCGGGAAAACAAGGAGCGGCGTAACGAATTGCAGCGGCTTGAACGTCGTTTGGTCCAAAAAGAAGAGGTTCTTGACCGTAAGACAGATGCTATTGAAAAAAAGGAAGAAAATCTGAACCGCAAGGACTCTGAAATCGAACAAGTCAAGGCTAATCTGAATGAGATTTACGGCAAGCAGATGGCCGAACTGGAAAGGATCTCCGGGCTTACCTCCGACGAGGCCAGGCATATATTGCTGGCGGATGTGGAGAAAGAGATGCAGCATGAGGCAGCCAAGTTGATCAAGGATATCGAGGATAGGGCCAAGGAGGAAGGAGATAAGCGGGCACGGGAAGTGATTTCCCTGGCCATTCAGCGCTGTGCAGCTGATCACGTGGCGGAAACCACGGTGGCTGTAATACCCCTCCCCAGTGATGAAATGAAAGGCAGGATAATCGGCCGTGAGGGAAGGAACATCAGGGCTTTTGAAACCCTGACCGGGATTGATTTAATTATCGATGATACTCCGGAAGCGGTGATACTGTCCGGATTTGATCCCATTCGCCGGGAAGTTGCCCGGATGGCTCTGGAAAAATTGATCGTGGACGGGCGTATACACCCGGCCAGGATCGAGGAAATGGTGGAAAAGGCTCGGAAGGAGTTGGAGGTGCAGATCAGGGAGGCTGGCGAGCAGGCCACCTTTGAGACCAATATGCACGGCTTGCACCCCGAGCTGATTACCCTGTTGGGCAGGCTCAAATACAGGACGAGCTATGGTCAGAATGTATTGAAACATTCCATTGAGGTGTCCCACCTGGCTGGTCTTATGGCTGCGGAGCTGGGCTCCGATGTGCATTTGGCCAAGCGTGCCGGTTTACTGCACGACATCGGCAAAGCTGTTGACCACGAGGTTGAAGGGCCGCACGTCACTATAGGCGTGGACCTGGCCAAGAAATACCGTGAAAATGCGGATGTACTACATGCCATCGCAGCACACCACGGGGATGAAGATCCCAAAACTATAGTGGCCGTGCTGGTACAGGCAGCTGACGCCATATCTGCCGCCAGACCGGGTGCCCGTCGGGAAACTCTGGAAAATTACATCAAGCGGCTGCAGAAACTGGAGGAAATAGCCAGCACCTTTGATGGTGTGGATAAATCATACGCCATCCAGGCTGGTCGTGAGATTAGGATTATGGTTAAGCCCGACAAGGTGGACGATTTGGGATCCGTTAGGCTTTCCAGGGAAATCGCCAAGAAGATTGAAAGCGAGCTTGATTATCCGGGGCAGATCAAAGTTACCATCATACGGGAAACCCGGGTGGTTGATTACGCGAAATAAAATAAAAACGGCCCTGCGGGGCCGTTTTTAAAATTGTAAATTATGCTTCGGGTAATTTGTGGATAATTTATTAGTCGCCCGAAGGGCGATTTTGTTGCTCCTGGAAAAATATTTAATTAGCCCGCGCCTCTTTTAAGGCAGGAATCAACGGGTGGAGCAAGAATTTCTAAATTGGGGACATTCCTCTGACTCCAGAGCCAGGCTTCAAGGAGAGGTGTGTCCCCTGACCTTAATTTCGAGCAGGTTGAGGAAGGTGACAATGTTGGGCGTCCAGTACAAAGGCAGGGAAGACGTAACGGATAGCGTGGGACTCTTAATTTCCATACTGGTCCGTTATCCGGAAGTGGCCACCATTAAATACGATCCCGGCGATCATGTTTTGAAATTCACATTCATATCTGCCGGTGTGGTTGGCGATGATAAACTGGATACTATTAAGGATAACCTTATTAACAGTATTGAGGTATTTAATCTGCTGGAAGGCAAGAAAATCAGGGTAAGCAAAATTAACTGCCAAATTTGCGACAATCTGACCACGGTGGAGGTACAGAGAGACGTGGATACCCTGGTCCAGGAGGAAATTGCCCTTATAGTGGAGCTTATTCATCAGCTCATGGAGAACGATCTGGTTACTGAGGGAAATGATATCCTATATGAGGAGGATTTGATCATCCAGGAAGAAATCATAGAGCACATGCTGGAAAGTGTTAAGGGCACGGCGGGGGACAAGAACCTGTTTGCCTTCAGGGAAGAGGGAAGGGTGCTGGTTTTTAACAAATAAAGCGAATCATTTATCCCGTCCGGTGCCGGAGCCAAAAATATTCTGGGGGGCGCACCGTTTGCGACTGTTAATGATAGGGGATATTGTAGGACGGCCGGGCAGGCAGGCGGTAAAAGATAACATCACCGGTCTGATTAGCGAATTTAAGGTGGATATAACCGTTGCCAACGGCGAAAACTCCGCAGGGGGAAACGGCCTGACCCGGGAGGTGGGCAGGGAGCTTTTGGCCATGGGTATAGACGTTATTACCATGGGCAACCATGTCTGGAACCACAAGGAAATATTCAATTATATCAGCCAGGAAAAAAGGATCGTAAGACCTGCCAATTACCCCCCCGGCGCACCGGGCTTGGGGGTTAATGTTTTTATAGCCGGAAACGGCACCTCTGTTGCCGTAATGAACCTGTCTGGCCGGGTTTTTATGCCGGAATTGGACTGTCCCTTCAGAAAAGTTGACGAAATGCTGGCCTCTCTGGATAAGCAGGTGCGGGTTGTATTGCTGGATTTCCACGCTGAGGCATCCTCGGAAAAGGTGGCCATGGGCTGGTATCTGGACGGCAGGGTTTCGGCAGTGTGCGGCACCCACACCCACGTGCAGACCGCGGACGAGAGGATACTGCCCGGCGGCACGGCTTACATAACCGACGTCGGCATGACCGGTCCCAGAGATTCCGTGATTGGCGTCAAAAAGGAACTGGTGATAGAAAAGTTCATTACCCAGCTTCCCCGGCGCTTCGAGGTTGCCAACAGCAGCTACCAGTTAAACGCGGTGCTGGTGGATATTGATGATACCACAGGAAGAGCTACTGACATCAGACGGATACAGAATTACGAATAAACTAAATAGTCCGAAAATAAAGCCGGAATTTTTACAGTCTTAACAGGAATTATTATATAATTAGCGAATATAATTTTTACAGAGAACATATATCGCATCAGTTGTTATTACAGTTAAGGAGGTTCCTTACATGGACGTTTTAAAAGTTTCAGCAAAATCCAATCCAAATTCCGTAGCCGGGGCCCTAGCCGGTGTTCTCAGAGAAAGGGGCTGTGCGGAACTCCAGGCCATTGGGGCGGGAGCTTTGAACCAGGCAGTTAAGGCAGTAGCCATTGCCAGGGGATTTGTTGCACCCAGCGGGGTTGACCTGATTTGCATACCCGCCTTTACTGACATTATTATTGACGGTGAAGAAAGGACAGCCATAAAGTTAATAGTCGAACCCAGATAATCAACTGACAAAGCCCGATCAGCCATGTATCGGGTTTTTTTATTTTATAGCGGTAAAGGAGGTACAGCGTCATGAAGCACTGCATAGTGGATGCCCACTGCGATACTCTGATAACCTTGGAGGATCAGCAGCGCAGGCTGGGTGACGACGGCAAGGGCGGGCATCTGGATCTGCCCAGAATGATCAGCTCCGGGGTAAAACTGCAGTTTTTTGCGGCTTTTATCTCCCCCCAATACCGTCACTGTGCTACGGTCAGAGCCCTTGACATAATTGATATTTTTTACAGGGAAATGGAAGCCTTTAGCGATCAAATCGAACCGGTGCTGAGTTATCCCGATATCGAGCGGCTGATGTCCTTCGGCAAGTCCGCCGCGCTACTGGCCATAGAGGGCGGGGAGGCGCTGGCAGGAAAGCTCTCGGTTTTGCGGTTTTTTTACCGCCTGGGAGTTCGCTCCCTGGGTCTTACCTGGAACGGGAGAAATGAACTGGCGGACGGCGTGGGAGAGGGCCGGACCGGCGGCGGGCTTACAGAATTCGGTGTGGCGGCGGTAAAAGAAATGAATCGCCTGGGTATGCTGGTGGATGTTTCGCACCTGGCCGAGCCGGGGTTCTGGGATGTCATTAAAATTTCCGGGAGACCGGTCATCGCCACCCACGCCAACAGCCGGTCGCAGTGCGATCATCCCCGCAATCTCACGGACGGCCAGATTAAATCCCTGGCGGCTACTGGGGGCGTTATCGGGCTTTGCTTTTGCCCGGACTTTATCTGCCCGGCCAATCCCTGCCTGGAGCGACTGCTGGACCACATGGAGCATATGGCCTCGGTGGCGGGGGTAGGGTGTATAGGTCTGGGATCGGATTTTGACGGCATTGAAAAAGTTGCTCCGGGGCTGGAGGACGTAACCTGTATGCCGCACCTGGCGGAGGGGCTGAGCAAAAGGGGCTTTAAGGATAGTGAAATAGAAATGGTTATGGGCGGAAATTGGCTAAGGGTAATAAGGGAAGTGCTAGCAGGCCGTTGAAAAACTGCGTCTGGCTTTGTCAGGCTCGCCGTCCAGTGCTCACGTACTATCTGTACGCTCCGCGCTGTCCGGCTTCTCCTTCCGCGCCATACTTGTTTTTGAACGGCCTGAAGGATATTTATGAAGGAGCTTATTAACTATAGTAAAGAGGATGAGGAAGGTATTAGAATGAGGGAAGTTCTTTAATGTAAAGAACCCGGTGCATGGTGAGCCGGGTTCTTCAATAATCCGTACCCGTTTGCGGAATCATCTTCACACCCTGCCGGCCGGTGTCCCGGGACGGATGCGGTGTGGAGAGTCGTGATTCAGGTTAGACAACTTTTTCCTCCAAGCGATCTTCCTCCGCGCTGTGCCTGGTGACGTGAAAATGGTTGTAGTCCAGGCGCAGTTCATGCCGCATGCCGCATATGGGACAGGTTTTTTCCTCACCATCGTTAAATCTGATTTCACCGATGTGCTTTCCACAGCATTTGATTTCAACACTTATAATCTTGCCGTATTCTTTGAAATTGAAGCGATAATCCATCGTGTTTCTTGGGTTCAAGGGCCTCTCCTCCTTTCATAAACCGTAATTTAACTCTATTATATAACCGAAAGGCCTATTTCTAAATCAAAATTTTATATTTTTTTAATGATACGTTAATTAGCCGGGTAAACAGCACTGACTCAAATACCGTATTTTGGTGTATAATTTAATAATGCAAGATTGACTGAAAGGAGAATATCCTTTGACCAAAAATTCGGAAAAGGTTCCCAGAAAGCACAAGAGGCGGGTTTTCCGCCGGGACCGGATAGAGCCGGTACCGGCTGGACCTCTTGAACTGGATCCTTTTCAGGTGAAAGCCATTGATTCACTGCTGGCCGGTTTCGACGTGCTGGTGGCCGCCCCCACCGGCACCGGTAAAACTTTAATTGCTGAAAAACTGCTGGAGCAGGTGATGTCTTCGGGCAAGAGCGCCGTTTACACATCTCCCATCAAGGCACTATCCAACCAGAAATACCGGGATTTCGTAGCCGAGTATGGTAAGGAAAAGGTTGGGCTCATTACCGGAGACCTGTCCATCAATGAAGGGGCCTCCCTGCTGGTGATGACCACGGAGATTTTCCGCAACTGGTGCTTTGCCAATCCGGAGATGCTGGAACATACCACCCATGTTATATTTGACGAGGTACACTTTCTGGATGACCCTGAAAGGGGTACGGCCTGGGAGGAGAGCATCATATTCGCCCCGTCACACATGAGGATTGTGGGGCTGTCCGCAACCGTACCAAACGTCCTCGAGATAGCCAACTGGATTGCCGACATCAGGGAGCGCCCGGTGAAGGTAATCGTGGAGAAGAACCGGGCGGTCCCCCTGGAACTGAATTGGGTTTCGGTGGAGGGGGAATTACTGTTTGAAGATGAGGCCAGAGAATATATAAAGGAAAGAAATGAAAGGCGGAAAGGTCGCTGGATGGAGCCGGAACTGGCCGGTGTTGCGGGAGATTTTGAAAAGAGAGGCCGCAAATAGCAGTAGATAAATTTCCAATTTTCTATAACGGTGGTGCTTATGGTAAAAACAGGGGGTAAACCCTCAGCTTCGGAAGTTGTATATTCAATTCAGGATAACCTGCCGGCGCTTTATTTTGCCTTCGGCAGGGGCAAAACAGAGCTCTTGGCCGAAGAGCTTTCCAGGGAGTGGGATTTCCTGCTGCCCGGAGAAAAGAATAAGGTGGAGCAAGCCATCAGAGATGCGGAGGCCCAAAACTCTGGATTATTCGGGAACCGCAGGCATAACCTCAGGCAGATACTTATTCAGGGCATAGCCTACCACCACGCAGGTATGTCCCCGGCGCTGAAAGACCTGGTGGAAAGACTTTACGAGTCAAGGCTGATATATGTACTTTTCTGCACTGAAACCTTTGCGGTGGGGGTTAATTTTCCCGCCGCCAGCACTGTTTTTGATTCCTGCCGCAAATGGGACGGCCGGGAGTTCCGGGGTCTGCTAAACCGGGAGTTTTTCCAGATGGCGGGCAGGGCCGGCAGAAGGGGTTTTGATCCCGTTGGCCGGGTATACGTAAGGATAGATGACCGCTTTCCGGAGCAAACGGGTTTTTACAGTGAAGATGAAGTGGAGCCGGTCAGGGGCCGCCTGACCATCTCGCCCAACACGGTGCTCAGCCTGCTGTACTGGAAAACCGACGAAGAGATTAACCGGTTTCTGGAGCAGAACCTGGCCGCTTACCAGAATAACAAGGAAAGCAGGCGCATCAAGACGGAACTGGCGGCGATGGAGGAAAAGTTCACCGGCCTGGGCGGCTGCTTTTGCGAAGACATTTTTCAGCCCTCCTGCTTCCTGCTCAGGACCAAACTGAAAAAGGAACTGCATACACTGAGTAACCGGAGAAGAAGAGGCAGGCCCGGCGCCAGGGACAGGCGGGATGAAATAAGGGCGATTCTTAAAATAACCCAGAAAAAATGTCAGCACCACTTGTGTGTGGACGCCCGCAAAAAGCAGGACATTTTCACGGAAAAGAAAACCCGGCTGAGCCGGAGGCTGAAGATGCTGGACCGGCATTCCCGGGACTTTGAGCTGGAGTTTAACAATATGTGGGACCTGCTTGAGGAACTGGATTACGTTGGAGGCAGGGAACTACAGCCCAGGGGTCTTTTTGCATTGTACCTCCATGTGCAGGAACTGCTGGTGACGGAATTGGTATTCAACGGCTATATCAGGGACAAAACGCCTCAGGAAGTGGTGGCCATACTGTCCGGAGTGGATTACATACCCGGTCGTGACGAGCAAGTGGAACCAGGTCTAATTAATCTGGAGCCCGTGGATGAACTCAGGAAACAGCTTTTGAAAAAGGGTGTCCCTGAGAACTTCTGTGTCTGGTCACACTTGCCCGGCTCTCTTTCCTCTGCCTGGTACGACGGCGCCAGCTTTGAGGAACTACTTGCCCGCTGCAGCCTGCAGGAGGGGGATATCTTTTCCATGCTACGCAGAACCATCGATTTATTGCGCCAGATAGAAAGAGCTGCCGGTGAGGATGTGGAACTGCGCCAGCAGATGGAGCATATCAGGTTCCGGCTGGACCGGGACGAGGTCGCCATTATGGGGGTATAAAAAAATTAAACCAAATAATTCATTTTAATCATTGCAGTGGGTTACATAAAATATTTTTCAAGGCATTTTGAAGTTGCAATATGTTTATACTGTAATAGCAATCATTAATCGTATACAGAAATTTTTGCTCTCATATAATATAGTACACGGGAGGGAGTGGATACCTTGGCTCAGGCGATATCCATCGGGGCCACCAGAAATATAGGTGAACTGAAAGATATGTTGAGCCGGGAACTGCGTTTTCTTGAAAACGAAGGTTTTCGAATCAGGCTGGAGGAAAACCCTGCGGGTAATCTCACCTTTCTGTCCTGCCGGGTGTCAAACCGCAGTAACAGGGGTTTCAGCGATGAGCACACCGCGGCTGTTTTCAAGCGCTATGTGGCCCATGCTCTTTCCGATATAATACTGGGTCAGTGGGAAAAATTACTACTAACCGATATAATAAGGGAAAATTATTATTATTTCAATGAAGAAGAGCGCGGCACCATTTACCGGTACGCTTCCAACTACATAAACCAGGACGGTGAAAACGGCCACAGCTCTTCTCATTATCAGGCTGTTCGGCGCAACAAAATACTTCATAAGTTAGTGGAGTTTTTGCGGAACAACAACGACATAGTCATTGACGGCTTCATCCGCTTCCGGCTGAAGGAGTACGTGGGCGAGCTGCAGGCGGCGGCGGACCGGGCGGTAGACGAATTTCTCATGGAGCGGGAGTACAAGGAATTCATCCAGCTCCTGAAATATTTCGTAGAAATACAGGATCCCCGGATAGACGTGGTGCATGTGGTAATCAAGCCCAATGGGGTTTTTAAACTGTTTGACGACCAGCACCGGGTGATCAACAGCGAGTACATGGAGGGTTTAATGCTGGACCTGGTGGACAGCGAGATAAATTACGAGGATATGCTGATCAGCACCCTCATCACCATTGCCCCGCAGGAGATAGTATTTCACCCGGGAAAGGGAGAAGCCCCGCGCAATACCATCGAAACCATAAAAAATGTGTTTACCCACCGGGTGAAGGTGTGCAACGGCTGCGAGCTATGCAACATCTCCACCGATAAAAACTGACAAAAAAAATACCGGTAAATAAGCACCCATTGCGGTGCTTTATTATTTTTATGGTAAAATGTCCTGGGGGTGTTAGGATTTTGAATGTCGCGCAGCTTGTGTTGATGCCTCTGGTGGGGGCGCTGATCGGGTGGCTTACCAACTGGATAGCAGTTAAGCTAATTTTTCGGCCTTACCTGCCAGTGAACATACTGGGCTATAAACTGCAGGGAGTGGTGCCCAAAAGGCGGCAGGAACTGGCCATAAGTATCGGTGAGGTGATTGAAAAGGAACTGCTCTCGGCGGACGACCTGCTGGGGTTTATGAAGTCCGGCGATGTACTTTGCGGCATAGAGGAAACACTGTCCCAGGCCCTTAAAGTCAGGGTACTGGACAGGCTCCCGGCCTTTATCCCCATGTCTATTAAAAACGCCATATCCGACACCATTGCCGAACAGATGCACAGGCACCTGCCGTCACTGATCGCGGAAATGACAGAAAAGTACGGGGAAAGGTTCAAAGAACAATTCAAGATCGGGGAAATGGTGGAGGCCAAAGTCAATTCCTTCCCCCTGGAGCGGCTGGAGCAGATGATATTGTCCATATCATCCCGGGAACTGAAGCATATAGAAGTACTGGGCGGGGTACTGGGTTTTATCATCGGCCTGCTCCAGGCGGGGATTGTTTTTGTGTTGAAATAAACGAAAGTGCGACAGGGTTTTCGGCTGTCGCACATAAATACATAACCTGGCCAGCAAGTCGTTGAGTTTTGGCAAGTTCGTCTTGTATTTTATCAACCACATTTAGGCACTACCCTTCGAAGTTCTGGCACTATCAAGCTTATTATAATACAGTTCACGAAGCGGATGTTTGCTTGTAGAGTCAGGCGATTATAGTACCGATTACTTTTACTTTTCTAACTGACAAAACCCCCCATATGCCGAATTTTATGAAAATAGCAGCAATAAAAAATATTCAAATTATATTCTGGACATTTGTAATTGAATATTGTATTATCTATACAGTATATAAAGGAGGATGATTTTGTAAAATGAAAGCATTCGTAATGCATGAAATCGGCAAGGTCGGCATCATGGACAAGCCAATCCCTGAAGCGGGTCCCAATGATGCGGTTATTAAAACTACCGCAGCTTTCGTATGCACATCTGACGTACATACCGTTCATGGCGCATTAGGGCCAAGGGAAGACCGGACCCTGGGTCACGAAGCAGTAGGAATCATCTACAAACTGGGCAGTGCCGTACATAATCTAAAAGTAGGGGATAGAGTAGCAGTAAATGCTATCACTCCTTGCTATAAGTGTGAAAATTGCCAGCGTGGATTTACTTCCCAGTGTAAAGGTATGTTGGGAGGTTACAAGTTTACCAACTTAGTGGAAGGAAATATGGCTGAGTATTTCCACGTAAATGACGCCGAGGCAAATGTCGTTCCAATTCCCGAATCGGTATCCGACGAGGAAGCTCTGTATACTGTAGATATGATGACTACCGGTTTCATGGGAGCAGAACACGCCAGTATTCCTCTTGGAGGCACCGTGGCAATTTTTGGTCAGGGACCGGTCGGCCTGATGGCTACTGTAGGCGCGCGTCTTCTGGGAGCCGGCCTGATTATAACTGTTGAAACAGATCCAAAACGACAGGAGTTGTCCAGAAAGTACGGGGCTGATATAGTGGTTGATTTTAAAGCGGTCGACGCAGTCCAGGAAATAATGAATATAACTGGTGGAATAGGCGTAGATTCAGCTATTGAATGCCTGGGCGCTCAGATAACCTTTGAAAACTGTATTAAAGTGACAAGGCCGGGGGGCACTATTTCCAATGTGGGGTATCACGGTGGTGACGCTGAATATATGTTGGTACCGAGACTTGATTGGGGAGTGGGCATGAGCGACAAAACTATCCGCACCGGTCTATGCCCGGGAGGAAGGGAGCGTATGGTTCGCTTACTCCGCCTTATTGAAACAGGCCGCGTAGATCCAAAGCCATTAACAACACACACCTTTAAATTTGCCGATGTTGAAAAAGCCTTCCAGTTAATGGAATCAAAGGAAGACGGTATAATTAAACCAATGGTACTGTTTGATTAGTCAGTTAACCTTGTTGATAAACTTAAGAAAAATGTTAATACAAAAACCTGAATCGAAAGGAGAGACAATATGGGACGTGTAGACAACAAAGTAGCGATAGTAACCGGCGGCTCGATAGGACTTGGCCGTTCAATCTGCGAGCTCCTGGCCAAGGAAGGTGCCAAGGTGGCGGTGACGGATATCCTGGACAAGGAAGGGCAAAACCTGGTTGATGAAATTAAGGCTGCGGGTGGCACGGCGAATTTTTGGCACCTTGATGTTGCCAACGAAGGCCAGGTTACCAGTGTATTTGACGAGGTTGCGAAAACGTTCGGCAAAATTGATGTTCTGGTCAACAATGCGGGCATCGGTGATTTCCCCTCCACACCGACCCATGAACTCACCTTGGAGAGGTGGAACAAGGTCATGGACGTTAATGTCAACGGCGTCTTTCTATGCGTAAAAGCGGCGATTCCCTATATGTTAAAGAGTGGAGGGGGCAGCATCATCAACATTTCGTCCATTTACGGACTAGTCAGCGCGCCTGATATTCCCGCCTACCATGCATCCAAGGGCGCTGTCAGGCTGATGACCAAAACCGATGCGCTATTGTACGCCAAACAGAACATACGGGTGAACTCGGTTCATCCGGGTTTTATCTGGACGGACCTGGTACAGAATTACCTGACTACTTCCGGGCTCACCCTTGAGGCGGGCAGGGAAATATTGAACGAACTCCATCCGGTTGGTCATCCGGGCGAGCCGGATGATATTGGCTGGGGGGTAGTGTACCTGGCATCGGATGAATCGAAGTTTGTTACAGGCAGTGAGCTGGTCATTGATGGAGGGTATACGGCCCGTTAAGTACGAAGCTAACCCACCAGCTATGCTGGTGTGAATATATAAAGCTTTGCTGTGGTATTGAGACAAAAATATTCCTTGCTTATACTGTCAAAGTGGTTTGCTTTGCAGACATAAGGGAGGGATATTGACTTCGCCTTATTGAAACAGGCCGTGTAGATCCGAAGCCATTAACGACCACACCTTTTAATTTACCGATATTGAAAAAGCTTTCCGGTTGATGGAATCGAAGGAAGACGGTGTAATTAAACCAATGATACTGTTTGATTAGTTAGTACTACAGCGTAATATTACTTATTTCGCTATGCCCGCTACGCCACGGGGACGGTTCCATCGCTTTCCCTTCGGTCCTTCGCTGCGCTTCGGAAGCGATCGAACCGTCCCCATGGCTCCGCTAACTCTTAGTTTACGCTGTAGTATTAGTTAAACCGTGTTGATTAATTTCAGGTTGACATCGTTAAGTTCCTATATGAAAAAATTATTCCTGGGGTAATTTTTTTGAAACTTCACCCCAGGAATCTTATTTTTTTGGCTATTTAAGAGATCTGGAATTTATTAGTTTACACATGTTTTCGCCCAGTATTTTGCACGCCTGCATGGCAACTTCATCCTCTTCCACGCTTTTATACCATATAATCTGTCCATCTTTATAACCAGCCTGCAGTGTGCCAATTACTCCGGGGAAACTTATTGGGCTATCATTGTCCCTGGCTTTCGCTATTTGTAGATTATTGGCCACAAGGAAGTTTTGCAGAATATGTAATACCACGTCTTGACCACCGTTGCGCAAGCCAGCAATGGTTATCGCTGCGCCTACCTTTCCAGCCAGCAGACTTTTTGACATATACATCCATCTAGTGCGATCCATGAAATTTTTCATTAAGGCAGTAACATTGCTGAAGTACACAGGCGAGCCTAAAATGATGCCATCTGCCGCTAATAGTTTTTCTGCAATAATTGTCATATCATCATCAGCAATGGAGCACTGGGCTTTTCTCAGGCATTTGTTGCAAGAAACACAGTATTTAATGCTAAAATCAGTCAATTCCAATAATTCTGT
Organism: Peptococcaceae bacterium BRH_c4b; assembly: GCA_000961595.1. Taxonomy (GTDB): domain Bacteria; phylum Bacillota; class Desulfotomaculia; order Desulfotomaculales; family Desulfocucumaceae; genus Desulfocucumis. Next base: position 21,570 of record LADO01000029.1, on the reverse strand, counting down.
GGATGCTCCATGCAGGCTTGCTTCATCTAGTACCGTCCGCAGAAGGACAGCTGTATTCTTTCCTTTTCTATGACTGCCGTTGATAGCAATTATTTTCATTATAAACCCTCCTGGCAATTTATTAGATTTTGTAAATATAAATATAAACCCCAGACATATATTTGTAAATAGTTAACTGAATATTATGCAAAATTATGCCAAGATGTTTGCATAGTAAAGTCAGGCGTAAGATCCTAGTTATAGTAGCGATTTCTTTTTCAGCTGACAAAAAACGACCAAATTCCGAATAATTTGAAAATAGAGGCAATAAAAAATATTCACATATTATATATGGACATTTGCAAATAAATATTATATTATGTATTCAAAATAAAAAGGAGGATGATTTTTACAAATGGCGCAAATGATGAAAGCATTCGTAATGCATGAGATCGGCAAAATTGGTATTATGGAGAAGCCGATTCCTGAACCTGGTCCCAACGATGCGATTCTTAAAACTACCGGAGCCCTTGTATGCACATCTGACGTTCATACCGTTCATGGCGCAGTGGGCCCGAGGGAAAATATGACCCTAGGTCACGAAGCAGTAGGAATCATTCATAAACTTGGCAGTGCCGTACAAGGTCTAAAAGAAGGTGATAGAGTAGTAGTAAATGCTATCACTCCTTGTTACAAGTGTGTAAATTGCCAGCGTGGATTTACTTCCCAGTGTACCAATATGTTGGGAGGCTGGAAGTTTGCCAATATTAAGGACGGTAGTATGGCTGAGTATTTCCATGTGAATGATGCCGAGGCAAACCTCATTTTAATTCCCGAAGAAATATCCGACGAAGAAGCTCTATATACTGTAGACATGATCAGTACCGGTTTCATGGGGGCGGAACACGCCTGCATTCCTCTTGGAGGAACCGTGGCAATTTTTGGTCAGGGACCGGTTGGCCTGATGGCTACCGCAGGGGCGCGTCTTCTGGGAGCAGGCCTTATTATTACTGTTGAAACAAATCCAAAACGGCAGGAGTTGTCCAGAAAGTTCGGGGCTGACGTAGTAGTTGATTTTAAAGCGGTCGACGCGGTCCAGGAAATATTTAACTTAACCGGTGGTGTTGGTGTAGATTCAGCTATTGAATGTTTGGGCTCCCAGATAACCTTTGAAAATTGCATTAAAGCAACAAGGCCGGGTGGCACTATTTCCAATGTAGGGTATCATGGTGAAGGTGAATATCTGATGATACCTAGGGCTGAATGGGGAGTAGGCATGAGCGATAAAACAATCCGCACAGGCCTTTGCCCGGGGGGAAGGGAGCGTATGGAACGTTTGCTTCGCCTTATTGAGACAGGCCGCATAGATCCGAGGCCGTTAACAACACATACTTTCAAATTTGCCGAGATTGAAAAAGCCTTTAATATGATGGCAACAAAGGAAGATGGTATAATTAAACCTATGATACTGTTTGATTAATCAGCAAACTATGTTGATCAACTTCGGGTTGACAGGTTGAGTGTAAAGCAATAAGTTATAAAAAATAAAAAGAACTGGCATTGCCAGTTCTTTTTATTTGCCTGTATTTTGCATGGTGAATACATCATAGGAGTTTTATCTACAGCAGTCATGAAGGACAATACAGAGGTGGTTCGTGGAATGAATATCATTGACATTATGAACAGAGAATTTACGCCCCTTAAGCCGTACGATAATTTGCAAAAAGCTGCCCGTCTATTCAGGCAGTTTAAACAAGATGGCCTTCCTGTAATAGGAGATGATGGTAAACTGATGGGATTTATGTCTAAGGCAGACCTCTATGATGCCGTGGCTTCAGGCTTTAGCCCTGACACACCCATTACGGACATCTTTACCAGAAATGTTGTTACTATTCACGAAAGTATATCATACGAGGAAATGGCCGGATTTGTTCATACTAGCCATGTGGGGCATGCTCTGATGGTCAATGACAGTTATGAGGTCGTAGGCATTTTTAATAAAGCAGAGTGGATTATGGCCATGTTAAAGGAGGGCGCCAAGCTAATCAGCAAGCTACAGATGATCATTGAGACAATGCATAACGGCTTGATTGTGGTTGACTGTCAGGGGTTTGTCATCTCCATTAACCGGGCGGCAGAAAAAATATTCAACACCATGTCTTCCAGTGCAACAGGGAAACCACTGGAAGCTTTTTTGCCGGGTATAAGGCTTGATCAAATATTTATGACCGGAAAGTCAGAAATAGGTGTAAAACGCACTATAGGAAGAATTAGCCTGCTGTGTAATATAACTTCTATTGTAGTTGAAGGAAGAACAAACGGAGCTATTATATCTTTTCAGGATTTAAATGATCTGAATAACATTGTTGTTTCTGGAGTTGGAAGCAATTACTAAACTCTTTGAAACATTACATTCGGTTATGGAAATTACTTATGTTCTCGAATAGATGTTAGAGGCTCCTGAGTAAAATAACAGCGGGGCAGATTTGCCTCGGCAAACCTGCCCCGCTGTTTCGGGGTTATTAATAGGGTGTACAGTTATGATTTTGAAGAGGTATTGTGTGACAGATTTGCATCAGTACATTTATTCTGGTATGCCTTAGATTTTAATTATCTCATGATCAGGGTAATTGCTGAGTTTTTCCACTCCAGTTTCATTCATGACAAAGGTGTTTTCCAGCCCAATGCCAGCTTCATGGGGGAAGGTAAACTTGGGTTCAACTGCGAATACCATTCCTTTTTCCAGGGGAGCACCTACTCCCTTTGCCAGAACAGGCAGTTCGTTTAATTCCAGACCAATACCATGTCCAACGAAAGAAACTGGTGGCGCTCCCATAAAATTGTCCTGCAATCCATATTTTTTAGCGATATCTAATGATAATTCATATATTTCTCTTGAGAGTATACCAGGCTTTGCCTTTTGAATTATTGATTGCTGTATTTCAAATGCTGCTTCATATGATTTTAGATACTTGTTGTTAGTTATCTTACCTATGACATATGTTCTTGTCATATCCGCCATATAACCGCTTTTGGCACCCACATAATCAAACAGTATAGGCTCATCACGTTCGACAATTTTACTTCCTGAACCAAAAGGAAATTCGGGGTACATGCCAACACCATTAATCGGTCCGTCAAAAAAGCTGGTTACTGCTGAATTTGTCCCTGAGAGTAGTTGACCAAAATAAAACTCTGCATTAAACCCACGAATTCTTATCCAGCCCTGATGACCTTCCCGGCGGGCCACGTTTTCAATTTCCCCAACCAAATCAAACTCACTTATTCCCGTTCTTAAAATTGAAGGCAAGGAATTAAAAATATTATCCATCATCATTGAGGTTTCTTTTATTCTCAATATCTCGAAGTGAGTTTTAACAGCCCGCAACTGCCTGATAAGGAGCGAACAATCAATAAATTCACTTGTTTTAAAAATCCCCTGGTAGCGTTGGAAGTTTGATACAGGGAGAACATCCATTTCCAGGCCAAGGCGTTCAGGTGATGGCAAATCATGCTGCTTGATAATAGTCAATATATCCCCCATTTTCCTAAGGGGAACAATATTTGCTTTGAGTTTCGAATCTGAAGTAATCCGGTCAAAATTTTTGCGGACCATGATAATAGGCGTTCCTTCTACAGGTATATAAAGATGTATATTCTGGTAAGTTCCGCAAAAATAAACCACATCCGCACTTTGGACTATAAGTGCACCATCTAAATCATTATTTTTCAGCAATGACTGGAATTTGCCTATCCTGTTTTCCAGTTCTATTTCCGGAATTAGTAAAGAATCCGCAAACATGATCTGCATAAAATAACCTCACTTAATGAAGCTTTTTATTAGTGAGAAAAAAGCAATAGTAATGATAGATATTGAACATAGCCTGACTACTGGTAATTATAGAACCCTCTGCCGGACTTCCTGCCTAACCAACCGGCAGCTACATAATTGCGAAGCAGTGGGCAGGGTCTGTATTTTGAGTCACCAAAGCCCTGATGCAGAACTTCCATTATATACAGTACTGTATCCAAACCAATCAAATCAGCCAGTGCAAGTGGCCCCATAGGGTGATTCATGCCCAGTTTCATAACTTGATCCACCGCTTCTGGAGTTGCAATACCTTCGTAAACAGTATAAATAGCTTCATTGATCATGGGACATAAAACGCGGTTGCTGACAAAACCAGGAGCATCATTGACTTCTACCGGAGTTTTATCCATTTTCTCCGACATTTCCTTAACCACATTATAAGTTTCGTCAGTGGTTGCCAGTCCCCTGATTATTTCTACCAGTTTCATAACCGGAACCGGGTTCATAAAATGCATGCCGACTACTTTCTCGGGCCTTTTGGTAGTAGCTGCCAATTCCGTGATGGGTAGGGATGATGTGTTGGTAGCCAGAATTGTGACATCCGGGCATATATTGTCAAGCTCCTTAAATATCTTGGTTTTGATGCTCATATTTTCCACTGCAGCTTCAATTACCACATCGGCATCAGATGCATCCTGCAGGGTGGTGGATGCTGTAAGATTGTTTAATATTTGTTGTTTTTCATCTGCGCTCATGCGGCCCTTTGTAACATTTTTTTCCAAAATCTTTTCGATTCCTTTTAAACCTTTGGTTACCAGTTCATCGCTTAAATCATTCAGCTTAACTTTGTAACCGGCAGTGGCAGCAACCTGTGCGATACCGGCACCCATTTGTCCCGCTCCTATAACAAAAACTTTTTTAACATCAACCATTTTGTTCTCCTCCTAAAATCTAATAATATAGTTTGGTGGTGAATTAATTCTCTTCTAGATTTGATCACCTCGCTTTATACCACAGATTAAATAATGTTTTTATTAATAGTTTCTTATACAAACCCCGGGCCACTTTTTCTCTAATCAATAAAATACAATTGTAATCAAGAACTATTAAGGGGTAAGAAAAATTCATTTGGCCTAATCTGAAACTGAAAATCAATTCCCATTACGGGTTGTGGTCCGTAGTGGGTTTGATAAAAAGATTTTATAATTAAAAGTGCACGGTTGGGATATAAGAGTTTAGAGAATAAGAAAACCTGTTACTATTCGGGCAACAAAAAAAGCAAGGTTTTCCGGCGATGGCTGAAAAACCAGCGTCCGTTAAAATCCGTCTACGACCATTTAGGGGCAAAAACTAACCAGCGAGTTATTATAACATAACATAAAGCTACTGTGTTCAAAAATGAAACTGATCTTTGTTAATCCCAAGATGCTTCATTTTACGATAAAGGGTAGTACGGCTAATACCTAAAATATTGGCTGTGAGCGTACAATTCCCATTATATTTTTTTAACGTATCAACAATAGTTTTTGCCTCTAAATTTTTAAGGCTGGTTTTCTCTTCTGATATAAAGGCCTTTGCCGAATTTTGAGTCTTTACTTCCTCTGGTAAATTGCTAAGTTTTATTAAGCCATGATCACAAAAGCTGGCCGTCCTTTCTATAACATTTTCCAGTTCCCTGACGTTGCCCGGCCAGGAATAGTTTATCAAGGCAGATTCGGCGGGTGGAGAGATCCTGCACTGATAACAATGCTTTTCCAGAAAGTAATTGGCCAGTGGAATAATATCTTCTTTACGCTCCCGAAGCTGCGGGATCCGTATATTTATAACATTTAATCTGTAAAACAGATCCTGTCTGAATCGCCCCTTTTGGACTTCTGTTTTAAGATCCTTATTTGTAGCCGCAATTATCCTTGTATCAATATTGACCGGCTTAGTACCCCCAACCCTGACTATTTCCCTTTCCTGTAATACGCGAAGTAGCTTAACCTGGATATTTAAAGGCATTTCTCCAATCTCGTCAAGAAGTATAGTGCCATGGTTGGCCAATTCGAACTTGCCGGGAATTCCCCCTTTTTTTGCTCCGGTAAATGCCCCTTCTTCATAACCGAAAAGCTCACTTTCTATAAGCGTTTCGGGTATAGCACCACAGTTTATGGTAATGTATGGGCCATTACTGAAGTTGCTTTCGTTGTGAATGGCCCTGGCAAAAATCTCCTTACCAGTTCCTGTCTCCCCCGTTATTAAAACAGTTAAAGATGTGGCAGCGGCACGCCTTGCCAGTCTAATAGAATCAAGTATTGCATTACTGTTACCTATTATATCTTCAAAGGTTAATTTCCCTTTTTCTCTCCTGGGCCTATCTACCATTGATTTAATATTGTTCTCTAATACAACGGCTGCTCCTAGCACTTCACTGCTGTTGCCAAGTATTGGCTTGATCCGGCAAGGTAAGGTGTTCTGCTTATATCTTAGTTGTATCCTTGACAAATCAATATCATTAAAACCATCCATCAGTTCAGTAAAAGGTGCCGGCATTTCGAAAACATCATCTATATGCCGCCCATGAAAGCTGGCTGCGTCAAAATACATAATATCACCGCAACGGGAATTAGAGTTGGTTATGCATCCTTCCTGGTTTACCCAGAAGATGCCGTTGTCCATACTGTCAAGCAGGGCGGCTGATTTCTTGTGATTATACAATAGCTGTTTTTGCAAGTTAATGAAGAGCAACTGGGTTTCAATAGCTTTTGTTGTCGCTACCATCAGGGCCATCAAGTGCTGGAACGGCTGGTTGCTTAAAATAGTTGCATTCAATACCCCTATTATAGTTCTGTTAACATCGAAAATGGGCGAGGCAAAACAATGAAACGAATGTAAAGGCTCACAGAAATGCTCACCTCCTAGAATATGAACGGGCTTTTGCTCCTGGATAGCAGTACCTATAGCATTTGTCCCTTTACTTTCCTCCTGCCAGTTGGCCCCCTCAACCAACCTGATGCTGGATACCTCATTGCTTATTTTTTTATCCCCGAATGATTTTAAAATATAGCCGTTTGGAGCAACCAAAAAAATTGCTGTTTCCGAGCCCTTTAAGCTGAAATATAATTCGCTCATGATTGGCGAGGATATATAAATAAGCTCACCGTACTTGTCCCGGATCTCCTTGAGACGGCTATATTCCAGCTCGTCCCCCATATTATTAACATTATAAGGATTTATGCCAAACTTCATGCATCTTTCCCAGGACTTGGTGATTACCGGGTTGTTCTTAAATGCTGTAAAGTCTCCGCTATCAAGTGCTTTTTTCCACAGTGTTTTTTTATCAGGCATCTGGCAGCACCATCCTTCTATAAACGGTTTGGTGGAAGGGTAAATGGTTAATGGTTATTAAAGCATATGACAGAGGCGATTTTGCAAAAGAGTTAAATCGGGACTGTTGTAATAGGTGCTTTACGGTTCCCTAACTGCGGAAGTATATATAAACCCCTGAGGGGTTATATGTATAACAAGAGGCATGAGAATTGCAATTTATATTATTTGTGTTTAGAATAATTGGCCTTGAGTGAAAATTCCGAATAGTTCCAAAAGGTCAAGTTAGTTCTATTATAAACAAGATTGAAAGGAGGAGCAAGTGCATGACAGTAAATAAGTGTTACGACAAGGAGTACATCCAGGCAGTTGTTCAGGAAAGGACGAAATGGGAACAGGAAACTCTCAAGGGTAAAAATGATACGGGGGATTATAACACGTATTCCGGTATACCTATAAAGCTGATATACAGCCCCGAGGATGTATCAGATATTAACTATTTGGAGGATATTGGCTTTTCCGGGCAACCTCCATTTGTTCGCGGGGTATACCCCAATATGTACCGGGGCAGGTTGTTTACTGTAAGGCAGTTGGCCGGTTTTGGCGCACCTGAGGACTGCAACAAGCGTATAAAATTTTTGCTCGACCACGGGGCCACTGGAGCGAGCCTTTTATTCGACCTTCCTACCATTCGGGGATATGATTCCGACTCTCCCGAGGCGGAAGGAAATGTTGGCCAATGCGGAAGTGCTATAGATTCTCTGCAGGATATAGAAGCCTTATTCGATGGTATTGATATTGCTAAAGTAAGCTCATCCATCGTAACCCACTTGCCCAGTACGACTGTACCTATTCTTAGCATGTACCTGGTCATGGCTGAAAAAAGAGGAGTAGATTTTAAAGACCTGGCTGGGACCAATCAGAATGACTTTATAATGGAAACCGCTGTGGGCAGCGGTCCCGAAATATTAAATCCCAGGCAGTCGTTCCGTCTCCAGTGTGATGCTGTTGAGTATGCCAGCAGGTATTTACCAAGATGGAATCCTATCAGTTTTAACGGCTATAATCTGCGCGAGGCAGGAACAAATGCTATACAGGAAGTCGCCATAGCCATTGCCAATGCCATACAGACTGCTGAGGAAATGATCAAACGCGGTTTAACAATAGATATGGTAGCCCGCAGAATGTCATTCTTCTGGGATTTATGTAATGACTTTTTCGAGGAAATAGCCAAATGCAGGGCTTCCCGCAAAGTATATTACGACATTATCAAGAACAGGTTTAAGGCTCAGGAACTGCGGTCCTGCTTAATGCGTTTTCATGTGCAAACCGCAGGAATCTCCTTGCCGGCGATTGAGCCGTTGAATAATATAGCCCGCTCTGCTATACAAGGTTTGGCAGCAATTTTAGGCGGAGCTCAATCGCTGCATATAGACTCTTATGACGAGGCATTTTCAGCGCCTACTGAAAGTGCGGCCCTGATTTCCCTGCGCACCCAGCAAATCTTACAGAATGAAACAAATGTTTGTAATACTGTTGATCCTCTGGCAGGTTCTTACTATGTTGAATCACTAACGGAAGAAATGGTTAAGCGTATCAACAGTTATATTGAAGAAATAGAAAAAATGGGCGGGCTGGTTAAGGCGGTTGAAACCGGATGGCTGCACCAGGAAATCGCGAATCATGCTTACCAGGAGCAAAAAGGTATTGAAAGCGGCGAGAATAAAATCGTTGGTGTTAATTGCTTCAATGCTGAGGAGGCGCAGTCTGCCGAGATTGAAGTATTCGAGTATCCTGCAACAGAAGAGCGTCAAAAGGCTAAGTTAATCGAATTGCGTAAGAATCGTGATAACGAAAAGGTTCAGGCATGTCTCAATAGAGTGGCGGAAGTATGTAGAACCAGTGAAAATGTAATGCCAACGGTTAAAGAGGCTGTACGGGAATATGCCACCCTGGGTGAAATTCAAAAGGTTTTCCGGAAAGAATTAGGTTTATGGAAATTCCCACTTATCTAACACAGAAAGGAGAAGATATTAATGGATAAAATTCGTGTTCTTGTAGCTAAATTAGGGCTGGATATTCACTGGCGCGGGGCATTGTCAGTGGCCAAGCTTTTACGGGATGCGGGCATGGAAGTAATCTATGTTGGCAATCAGTTTCCAGAAGCAATTGTTAACATGGCTATTCAAGAGGGAGTTGATGTGATAGGACTCAGCACCCTTGCAGGCAATCATAGCACACTGGGGCCAAAAGTGATAAAGCTGCTGCAAGAGAAGAATATCAATGATATTACGGTAGTAATTGGCGGTGTTATTCCCCCTGTCGATATTCCTGGCTTGAAAGCAGCCGGGATGGTCGAAGTTTTTACTCCCAACACACCTATTGATACTATTGTTAAACTTATTAAAAAAGCTGTAAGGGAGAAGAAAGCCGCATCAGCATAAAAAAATATTCTGGGTGTGTACAGGCTTCTTAACGGACCCGAAAGAAGGTAGTAATTTGAGTAAATATGAATTAATAGAGGTCGGGCAAAGCGCATCAACGAGTAAAACAATAACTGAAGCAGATATTTTAATGTATGGGGCAGTGAGCAGCGATTTTAATCCGGTGCACTTTGACAGTGTGTATGCTTCGGGCACAATGTTTAAGAACCGGATTGCACATGGGATGTTAACAGCAGGCCTTATATCGGCAGTATTAGGAACGAAATTACCTGGGCCTGGAACTGTTTATCTATCCCAAAACCTGAAGTTTCGCGCACCAGTTTATATAGGCGATACCATTGCTGCCGAAGTTCAGGTATTGGAGAAAATTGATGGTAAAAATCAAATTAAACTCAGTACAGTATGTAAGAACCAGAATGGAAAGGAAGTATTAACCGGTGAAGCACTGGTAATGCTTCAGGTATAGAAAACAAAAAGATAATGATTTATCTAATGCAGGGCTCATAAACCCTGCATTAGATTTGGCATTAATTAATTTCTTCCTCTTTAATGATTAATTTCTTTAACAACTCCAGGGTAAAAGAAATGCCGGTACTAACGGATGTTCCCGCAGTTGTTGCTACAGCGGAGAGTAGTTGTTCTGTTGTAATATTGGAAACATCGGATAATCCAAGTTCTTCAAGTACACTTAACGATCCCGGGACGGCTTTTAGAATAATCTCTTTTGCCAAATCATCATATTCGAGCTCATTCAATTAATATAGCCTCCTTAATATTTGCCGGGGTGGTATCAATTATATGTTTTACAAAGATACTGAAAATCATTTAGAATGCGAAGAATTTTTTTTCTTATCGGAGGGTCTTAGGTTAAGAACGTATCTTTGTAAACCCAAAATTCAGCAGAAATACCCTCTGGTAATTGTTAACCACGGAGGAGGAGGAATGAGTCCTACTTATGAGCATCTTTGCCGTTATCTGGCTTTACAAAACATTGTAGCGGCAGTTATGACGTACCGGGGTTTTTATCCCTCCGAAGGAAAACAGATGTATGGTCATGGAGAAGCGCAGGATATTATAAATCTGATCAACGAATTATCTAGCCGGGATTATGTTGACTCCACAAGGATAGGTGTTTTGGGTATTTCCCGTGGGGGTCATCATTCCTTAATGGTTTCCGTTGAAATACCCTTAAGCGCTGTTGCTGTATGGTCTGCCCCTACTAACTTATTTGAGTTGTATGATATACACCCCTTTATGTTAAGAGATATCATAGGTGGTTCTCCTGCCAACCTGGAAAATGAATACTATAAAAGATCACCTGTATATTTTGTGGAGAATATGAAAGCTCCTTTATTGATAATTCACGGTAAAAACGACGAAGTTGTTCCCGTAAGTCATGCACTTAATTTAGCCAGGGAATTTAAGAGGCTTAACAAAGACTGTAAACTTTCTATTTTAGACCATGAAGAACACAATTTTTCAGTAGAAGGGTTCTATCAGGCCTGGGCGATGACAATTGAGTTCCTCAAAGAAAACTTATCTGAGCCAAGTATAAATTTACATAAAGAATGACCGTTGCCAATTTACATAATATTCATTAAATATTTTAATTATTTGGGGGTACAAAATATTGAAGATTTTCCATCGGAGTAAATTCATTAGCGGTAAAGAAATAGATAAATTCATTATTCAAATAGAAGCCACTCTGGTGGATACCGTACATGAAATGGAGTTGTCAATTACTGTCGACTTAAAGGATTTGGTAATAATTGATGCACGATCCAGCATGCTGAGGGTGCCCTATTCTCACTGTCATAAAGTATCTGATTTAGTAAAAAATCTTGTAGGCTTAAAAGTAATAAACAGTGGTCAGGCAAAAAGTGTTTTTCAACTGATTGGTGGAAAACAGGGATGCTTAGTATTGGAGGAGTTGTCGCAGGATGCTATAAAGGCTATTATTCAGACTTCAGCTTCCTTAATTCCTTCAGATCAGTTTGAACATTTTAGTGATAATTATGTGCATGGCACGTGTTATACCCATAGCTTATCTGTAGAAGAAAAAATAGAAGCGGCCTATTCACGTCAATGTTTAGAGGATGTTTACAAGATAGCAATAAACACCCGTTTAACAAAGACGGATCTGTAATTTATAATTTTTTATCGCTCAGGAAAGTATATGTTGCATTGACGTATTAAAGCGTCAATATTGAGCCGCCCAAAAGGACGGTTTTAATTTATGTTCTGGATAAATATAACTTTGATGTTAGCTAGATAAAGGAATTTCATAAGAAGAAGATGGTTGCTAGGGGAAGTCCTGGCGGGTTCTCCAGGGCTGCCAGAGATGTAATTTAAGGTTCTTGACACCAGTGGGGTGACGTTGTAATATTGTATGCAAACTATTGTATTATTGTGTTATGTATATAGCCGATATTTTTATTATCAACAAGTGCGATTTGGAAGGAGCTGAAAAATTAAAGCAGAATATTAAAGGGAAACTGGGCCTGAGTTCGTCAGACTGTGATTGGCGGTATTTTATCAGTTAAGCAACTATAATTATTTGTTATGGATGAGTTCTGGAATTCTTGCTGTTCTTTATTAGGGCAGAGATGGGTGACATAGCGATTGATGCAAATGTTCGTAATTAACGAATAATTGCGACAGTTTTTAAGGCAATGCCTGCTTCAAAAGGTCCGTCAAAGAAAGGAGAGTGGTTAACTTGGAACAAAAAAAGAAAAAAACCTCGTCGGCCAAAACACTACAGACTGCCAGGGAAGCCGGTAATTTCGGCAAAAGAATACTTGCCAGCGCACGCTTGGCTGCAGAAGAGGGCAAGCCTGTGGCATGGTCTATGGTTGACTGGTGGCTTGGGGGTACAATTGCCAAAGCTATTGGAATTGAGCTTTGTTACCCGGAAAACTACGGCGCTTTTTGTGCTGCAGTAAGGAAGGCAGAGCCATTTCTGGATTATGCTGAAAATGACGGCGTACCCAACACAACCTGTGGTTACGCCAGAAATGGTATAGGTTATACCCGCAGGCTAAAGGAAAATAATTTCATAATACCTGAAGATGCACCGGGTGGGGGCATGCCCAAACCGCTATTTCTACTTGGCTGCGGAGCTGTATGTGACGCCAGGTATAAGTGGTTTCAAAGTATGGGAAGGTATATGGATGTTCCCGTATGGACGCTTGAATTCCCGCAAACAGGTGTAGCAGAGTTTTTCATGCCCGGCTACAAGGAAGAAAACATCAAATTTATGGTGCGGGAATTAAGGAGTTTTGTTGAATTCCTGGAAAAACTGACAGGCAGAAAGATGGACTGGGACAATCTCAGCGAACGCCTGGATACTACATTCAAAACGCATGAACTTGCCCACAAAGTGGATTTATTGAGAAAATCGGTTCCTTCGCCAGCGGTTAATACCGATTTTTGGGCTATTATGATACCACATTTATATTTGCCTGACGATAAGGAAGCGCTTGCTTTTTATCAAAGAGTTTACGAAGAAGTAAAATATAAAGTTGACAATAAGATAGGGGCTATACCCAATGAGAAATACAGGATGGCTTTTGCTGAGTTGCCCCCCTGGCACACATTGGGCATATTTGATGAATTCGCAGCAAAACACGGGATTGCCTTTGCTATTGAAAGTTGGAATTATCATGCGCCGAGCCCGCTTCCGGAATCTGAAAGAGAAGGGGTCAATGATCCACTGGAGCTTATTGCCAGATATTCATTTCATAAATTTAACGAATATACCCCTACCGCTCAACTAAATTGTATGGATCCCACCATTTTTACTGCTCCCTATCTGAAGTGGGTAGAGGATTACAGGATTGATGGTTTGTTCTGTCACCCCTTGTTGTCATGCCGTCCAGCTACTTACACACTGATGCACTTGCGCAATCTTCTTATGGAAAAATGCAAAGTGCCGTCGGTTGTGGTTGAAGGCGATATTGTTGATTTACGTGTGTTTAACGAAGAGGAAGCCCATGTAAAAATTGAAGCTTTTATTGAGACAATGGACCATTACAGGGAGATAAGAAAAAAAGAAGGCTTTGAATGGTAAGAACTGGAGGGATATGCATGAATGAGTTAAAAGGACTGGCCAGGGCTGCACAAATTTATCTTGACCCGCAACAAAGAGCCAGGGAATTAAAAGCGGAAGGTAAAAAAATAGCAGGGTATTTGTGCTGCTATCCTCCCGTAGAAATAATGACTGCACTGGGTTATGTTCCGATTAGGATTTTAGGGGATATGAATGAACCAATAACCGAAGCAGATGCTTATCTGCCAACGGTTATGTGTGCTTTTTACCGGAGTATACTGGATGTTGCCATGAAAGGCAGGTATGATTTCCTGGATGCCTTTATTGGGGCACATGCTTGTGACGGGGCAGAAAGAGTGAGCTATATATGGAGGTCGTATCTTAAAAGCCCCTGCTCGTTTTATCTGGATGTTCCCCATTCCAACCATGCTGCAGCCATTGATTTCTTTAAAGTACAGCTTAACTACTTAAAAGATGAGCTGGAAAAAACATCAGGCTGTAATTTTAGCCAGGAAGCTCTCAGAGAAGCTGTCAAGCTTTATAACAAGCAAAGATCTTTAGTGCGCAGCTTATATAAGTTGAACAGGCAAGATCCTCCCTTAGTATCCGGTTCCGAAATGCTACAGGTTATGGTTTCCATAATGTGCATTCCTGCCGAGGAAGGCAACAGCCTATTGGAAGAGGTTATTGAAGAGGTCAGCAATAGGTCCGCGGGACCCGGGCAAAAGAAAGGCAGGATACTAATCTGGGGGTCATTAATTGATAATATTGCCATGACCAAGTTAATAGAAGATTGCGGGCTGAACATCGTAATTGACGATACTGCCATTGGCACCAGAAGCTTCTGGGTTGACGTGGATGAAACCAGCGATCCTTTTGAGGGACTGGCTGTCCGCTATCTTGACAAGATAGTATGTCCAAGAACTTTTAGAGATACTAAAGGCACGCGCAGCGAAGATCTTGACAATAGATTTAAATACCTGAAGATAATGGCTAAAGAATGGAATGTCAACGGAGTATATTTTAATATAATCCGGAATTGTGATATCCACGGCTACGAAATACCTGAAGTGAGGGACTATTTCGAGGATATTGGTATTCCTGTGCTGGTAATTGAGCAGGATTATTCAACAACCGCTTTAGAACCTTTGCGGACAAGATTTCAAGCTTTCGCCGAAAATATAGGTTAAGTGGTTGGTGAGTTAAGCATCTGTCAGGATGCTTAACTCATTTTACTACTAATAAACCTTGTAAAGGGTGTATAATATTGTTTTTTGCAGGTATAGATATTGGTTCGACTATTACCAAAGTAGTTGTAAGAAATGAAAAAGAAATTATATCAACATTGATCAGGCCGACCGGGGCCGAGCACCGCAGGATGGCTCACGAAGCCGTACTGGAGACGCTACAAAAGGTTAACCTGGGTTTTGAAGAAGTTGACTATATTATAGCTACCGGATACGGCAGAATAAATGTTCCTTTTGCAGATGCCCAGATAAGTGAGATTACCTGTCATATGCGCGGAGTTAACTGGATATTTCCTGGCGTGAAAACTATTATTGATGTAGGTGGGCAGGATTGCAAGGGAATAAAGGTAGAAAATGGAAAAATGAAAAACTTTATTATGAATGACAAGTGCGCTGCAGGCACCGGCAGGTTTCTGGAAATAATTGCAGATACACTTGGATTGGCTTTGGAGGATATTGGTGAGATTTCCCTCCGCTCAAAGAAGCCGGCGGAGATTAGTAAAACCTGTACAATATTTGCCGAACAGGAAATATTGTTACGGCTTTCTGAGGGATGTGCCATTGAAGATATACTGGCGGGTCTGCATAAAGCTCTTGCCAACAGAATTTATACTATGGTTGGAAAAATAAAAATTGAGAAAGAAGTTGTCCTTACCGGTGGAGGGGCTAAGAATCAAGGTTTGCGGAAATGGCTGGAAGAAAAGATAGGCTATCCTGTGCTGGTTGCTGAGGAGCCTTTGCTAACCGGTGCGTTGGGTGCAGCAGTCTTAGCCCAGGAAAAAGCAGGCAAAATGTCCGATCAAGATTTAGCTGAAATGAAAAAAAATAGAAAACTTGAAGCGGTGACATTCTTTAAAGAAGACAGTACAAGTAATCCCGGAGCATAGCAGAGAGGTGCTAAAAAATGTTCTACCAAGCAGGTCTGGATATTGGTTCGTTTATGTCAAAGTCCGTGATCATTGAGGGTGAAAAAGTTTTATCTTACAGTATTCTACCTAGCAGCGGTAAATTTAAAAATGCTGCCATAACTGTATTAAATAATGCGCTGGAAAAAGCAAATTTGACTTTTAGTGATTTAAAAATTATTGGGGCAACAGGTTTGGGTGCGTCCTTTATTCCCTACCCTTATGTTGAAAGCAGTGAGGTTTCCTGCCAGAGCCGGGGGATAAAATTTCTCTTTCCTTCCGTCAATATTGTAATTGAAGTGGGCGACCAATCTACAAGAGTAATTAAAGTAACTGACAAAGGAAAAGTTGCTGATTGTGTGATTAATGATAGGTGTGCAGCTGGAAGCGGGCGTATATTACAGATTATTGCCAAGGTATTAAGAATAAACCTGGAAGAGATGGGTGCTCTGTCTGTAAAATCAAACAATCCGGTTAGATTCAGCACTGGCTGTTCTGTTTTTGCTGAAACGGAAGCAATCTCAAGAATTGCTGAAGGGGCCAGAAAGGAAGATATTATAGCAGGATTGCATCAGGCTATGGCGATAAAAATTTATAGTATGATACAGAAAATAAAAATGGAAGAAGTCTGTGCTATAACAGGGGGAGGAGCTAAAGATATAGGTCTGGTAAAGACAATTGAGAGAGTTATTAAAAAAGAACTCCTGGTCCCTGAGGAGCCTTTGATTAGCGGTGCTATAGGCGCTGCATTGATAGCTGTAGAGAAATCCGGAATACTTGTTTGAAATTATTCAGTAAATAAAATTATTAGAATTTTTTTAATTCTTAATGGATTTTGCAATTTTTTCTTTCCATAAAAAATATTTTTAGAAGTATATTGCAAGAAAAGTCTGACAATTTTTATAAATTAGACGGTCAGTGGTATATTTTTTACTTTGACGTGGCCGTGCTGGTAAGTTATAATACTGCAAAACAGGCGGTGTTTTACTGCTGGTACTTCTCTTTTATCACTGGCAAAAGCAATGAACTTCGGTGAAGTTACATAATAATCACAAGGCTGAAAAACTGTATCTTTTAAAATATATACAGAGTTTTATATTGGCTTTAATGTTTCCTTTTAATCAGAAAGGTAAAAACAATAGGATATGTAGAGGAGATTTCAAAGGATATATATCGGTTTGAATTAACCATTCCACCCTCCTCTGTTTCATTTAGATTTTTTCGAGTGTGAAGGTTTAGTTGGCAGGAGCACGCAAAAAAGCAATGTTCTATGGGATATAAACTAATATGCAGGGGGTTGGGAGGTTGGTATAATGGAGGTTGCAGTTGTAAAATATTTACCCGGGGCAAAAAGCGTTGCACAAGCAATTTCAATGTGTAATGGTTCCAAAGAACTGAAATCCACCCATAAGGTTTTGATCAAACCCAACGTTGTTGTCGGAGGCAAAATATATAGAAATTTCATCAAAGGAGTATTAACGACTACTACAGTTCTTGAAGAAATAATTCAATTTGTCAGGGAATTTGGATGTACAGACATTTCAATAGGGGAGGGTTCTGTTCTTCTACCGGATTTAGGCATAAACACTGAAACAGCTTTTGAGGCCGCCGGTATAACAGAGCTTGCCAGGCGCTATGATGTTAAGTTAATTGATTTTTACAAGCATCCCTTTGATGAGGTGCAGCTGGGAGAAAATAAAGTAGAAGTATCATCTATTGTTCGGGAGTCGGATTTTATTATTAATGTGCCGGTTTTGAAAACACATCACCAAACCAGAGTTACTCTGAGCATGAAAAATCTGAAGGGTGTATTAAGCTTTAAAAGCAAAAAAAGTTTTCATTCAGCAGGCCTGGAGAAAAGCATTGCTTTGTTGGGATCTTATATTAAGCCTCAGCTGAATATTGTTGATGGAATCTATACTGTTGATAGGGGACCTGTAAGTACTGAATGGCAGGAATTAGGTGTTATTCTGGCCGGAACCAATATGTTGGCGGTTGATATGGCAGGAGCAAGCATATTAGGACAAAACCCGGAGGATGTAAAACATCTTTCTGACTATGCCGCCATAACCGGTGAGCCTTTAAGCATGGAATCAGTTAGGATAATCGGTGAACAACTTGAAAAGGTTAAGATTAACGCGCAGTGGGAAGACCACTGGCCTGAAAGAGTATTAGATATGTACGCTATTAAAGGTGTATCAATGCCTGCTCCGGGACTGTCTTTATGTTCTGGCTGCGCTTTTGGTATTGTCCTGGCTCTGCACACATTTTTTAGAGAGTGCCCTGGACAATCATATGATAATGTAGAAATGTGTGTATCCGGGGAAGTAAAGGCTTCAGCCAGTTCAAAGCGGGTTTTGCTTTTCGGAAAATGCGCTATTGGCGCAAATAAACATATCGAGGAAGCAATAAAAATAAAGGGATGTCCGCCTTCTTCCGGAGATTGCTATAATGCACTTAAAGAGCATCTTTTCAGTATGAAACATTGTTAAAAAACATTACGTATCATTAGGCCAATGACTACATAGTGAGGATAAACGGTCAAATGCAGGGCTTAATGGAAAAAGTCTCTTCATTATTATCAGAGGATTCAAAAAATAATTAATTATGTTTCTTAATTTTGTTACACATAAAAAAAAGTCGTTAAAATGAGGATTTTTTTATTGGCACAATTCGTGCTATGACTAAATAGTAAGAAAATTTAAAAAATTGGGCTGAGTATTAATTGGTGCCAATTATATAAGACAAAAGGGGGAAGCAGTATGAAATTGGATTTTCCGAAAAAAGTTAGTATGACAGAGTTGCTGGCAAGGGATGGGTTCCAGCATGAAAGACATTTTGTTCCTACTGACACCAAAGTATTTTTTATTGATGCCTGCTCGGAAGCGGGTTATAAAACAGTAGAAGTAACCAATTTCAGCCATCCTAAGTATCTGCCGCAGGCCAGGGACGCAGAAGAGGTTCTAAAGAAAATTAAGCGTAATCCTGGTGTGGAATACAAATGCTATGGTATGACTGATAAAGCTGTGGAGCGGGCTGTTGCAGCAAAAGAAGCAGGATATGGCCCGGATATACTGGCATTTACAATTTCCACCACCGATGCCCACTGTATGCGTAATGCCAACAGGCCAGTGGAAAAGTTTTTTGAGCAAATACCTAACTGGGCAAAAATGTGCAATAGTGTCGGAATAAAACTTGATATGGCGATTGCCTGTGTATTTGGCTGTCCCATAACGGGACCCGTGCCACTGGAAAAAACCTTTGAGTTAATAGAAAAAGGATTGGAAATGGGCTGCAGTTGTGCTTCTCCTTGTGACACAACAGGCGAGGCCGCACCTGACAGGGTTTATGAATTCTTCACCAGGTTAAGGGAAAAGTTTCCCAATGATGATGTGCACCGCGCTCACTTCCATGACTCCAGAGGCATGGGATTGACTAATTACTTTGCTGCTTTAATGGCTGGCGTTACTGTATTTGAGGCTTCACTGGGCCAACTGGGAGGACAGCCATCATATATTGTAGACGGCGTTCCCGGAATCGGTACGGGCTGGCTTTATACTCCCAGTGATATAACAGGTAACGGCTCAACTGAGGACTTAGTGGTGATGTTTGACGAAATAGGTGTTGACACCGGCGTAGATGTTGATAGGGTCCTGGAATTAGGACGGATACTGGAACATGTTTTAGAGCGCGATTTACGTCCATATACTACCAAAACAGGGAGAATACCCAAGGGTAGAGTGGACTGGGGTACAAGTATTCCGCCATATATAGCTCAGCCCTGGACTCACCCGAACCGCTAACTTTTATATACTTAAATAAGGACATTTGTCCTCCCAAAACGGGGTTAGACAATTCCCCGGATCTTCTGTAAGCTATTATTAGCAAGCGGGAGAGAACCAGAGCAGAGGAGGACAAACCCATGGAAAACGCAGTTCAAGAGCGCATACAGGCAAAAACAAGAGACAGCCAGTTATTCGAAATATTTGTTAATAACTTTGAGTTTTCTCCCAAGACAGCTGAAGCTGCCATCCATACAGTTAAAGAAATTTACGAGTTGCATCGCTTTGACCCTGACCACATACGTGAAACCGGCCAGATAATTCGGCAGGTTGTTTCCATAAAAGCAAAGCACGGCCCCCGGCTCCGTGAACTGCCTAAAGTAACAGTAAAGCTAACCGCTGACACAGGCGCCGAAGACCAAGGGGTCTTTCGTAAACATGGCGCAACCGGGCTGCGTGAAGTGCAGATCTGCCGGATGGCAGAGGAAGCACTTGACCAGGGCGGTGTTCTTACACAGGAGGACCTGGCCGATATTCTCCAGGTAGATGTACGAACCGTCAGGCGCACCATCAGGCAGCTGCAAGAGCGCGGTGTTCGGGTGCAAACACGTGGCCTTTACCACGACATTGGCCCGAGCATATCCCACAAAGCGTGGATTGTTGGCCTTCACCTGGAATACAAGACCTACTCCGAGATCGCCCGAACAACCCGGCACTCAACAGCTTCCATTAAAAGATACATTATGGACTTTGCCCGGGTCATCTTGTGCATCCAAAAAGGCCTAAGCTTAACAGAAACCGCCCATATCGCTGGCATCTCAGAGCGGTTGGCCAGAGAATACACAGGGCTTTACCTGCGCTACAATGGCCCAGAATACGCTGAGAGAATACAAGACCTTGTCGTCAAGGCGGGCCCGGAAACAGCAGGCGAAGAACAAAAAGGGGGCCTGGCGATTTCATGAAAATGGGTAATCATAAAGAAAGTGCCATTAAAAAGCGAACTTTTCGAAGCGCTCTCATCGAAATGCTTGAGCGGGAATACAAGCTTATCGGCAGCCATAAAGTGATCGAGCTCATTGCCGACGATATCTGCCAGTTGAGAGACGAATTCTACCCCAGAGCCGGCGAAGAAGCCTATGGCAATCTGGCCTGGGTCACCACCTCCAGCGACAATAAGAAGCCAAGGCTGGGCCAGCGGGTCGAAGACTACAAAAATACCCGCATCTCCCTCCCACTCATCAGTGAAGAAGACCTCCAGATGTTGGAGAACCTGACGAGCACAGAGCGGGATAAAGCGAAAATTGTCCGGCTAGTCAACTCCGCCTACGAGCAGGGGGGCCTGTTGACCATCGAAGAGCTTGCCCTAATGGTAAACAGGTCACCCATGTCCATATCCAAGCGGATTAAAGAATACCAGGAAGAGCACCAGGTAGTTATACCAATCAAAGGCAACAAACTGGACATGGGTCCCGGAATCACCCATAAACGAATTATTCTTGATCTGTACGAAAAGAAAGTTGCCCCGCCGGATATTGCCCGCCAGGTCAACCACAGTCAGGAAGCCGTAGACAGGTACATTAAAGATTACGAGCGGATAAGATTTCTTGTGCGCCGGGGGATGGAGATAACCGAAATCAGCCATCTCACTGGCCGGGGTAAACAAGTAGTGAAGCAGCACCTGGAGATAATCAAGCACCATCACCCGGAGCTTTTTGAAACCGGGCAGGCACCGGACATATGTCCGGACACCGGCACCGGGTGCTCCCCAGAACCCAGTAATAACAAGGATTTTTAACCGGACAAATGTCCGCACGGGTGTATTCCTAAAAAATGAACCTGGGCAAGTGGGGGCGTGGACGGTCCCCCAGGCCGCGCCGCCGGTATAGGCGGGATTCCAGTCGCCCTACGGGCTCCTTCCATCCCGCCTATACCGGAAAGTCCCCAATACACCATTTTTGTCCTTGTGAAAGGTGGGGATGCCCAAAAAAGCAAGGAATACTGCGATACTAAGAGATTTTTAGCCGGACAAATGTCCTAATCGTAAT
>LADO01000064.1 GCA_000961595.1 Peptococcaceae bacterium BRH_c4b | reverse complement strand
ATCAAGTGTCAAAGACAGGATTATATGTTTATTTGCAAATAAAATCAATAATTATGACTAAACATTACTATTCAGGTATTCAGAATTCAGTAGTCAGAATTCAGAATACCCAGAAAAAGCTTTCCAGCAAATTACTTACCTCTTGCAAAAGAAGTTTTGTTTCGAAAATATCACCGTATTCAAGATCCTTCGTACTATTCAGGTATTCCTGACTCCTGTTATTTTCGCCGGTTCTTTCATTCTGACTCCTGACTCCTGAGTATTTACGACAATTACCCCCGGCATTCACGTTATTACCTCAGATATACCCTGGGCACCCTGGCAGATACCATACAAACCAGCTCATAATTTATGGTACCGATTTTCTCTGCAACCTCATCCACCGGCAGGCTGTTCCCGGCCTGCCGGCCGAAAAGCACAGCCTCCTCACCAGGGAATACTTTATCTACTTGCCCCACATCCACCATACACTGATCCATGCAAATCCTGCCCAGCACCGGAACCCTGGTGCCCCTGATCAATATTTCCCCTGCGGAAGACAGCAGGCGCGGATAGCCATCCGCATAACCCACAGGCAAAGTGGCGACAACAGTATGCCTACTGGTTGTATACGTGCAGCCATAGCTTATTTTACAGCCCGGAGGAACTTCTTTAACCATGGCCACCGATGTTTTAAAGCTCATGGCGGGCTGAAGATTAATCTTTTCGCGGCTGACCTCCCGGGAAGGATACAACCCATAAAGTATTATGCCCGGCCGCACCATATCCAGATGGGTCTGCGGGTATTCAATAATACCCGCGCTGTTGGCGCAATGCCGGAAAGGAACAGCAAGCCCTCCACGGCGAAGGTTTTCCAGAGTCTCCAGAAATCTACAAAACTGCTCCGATGTATACGAGCTGTCCGGGCTGTCCGCCACCGCAAAATGGGTATATATACCCTCCACATACAGGTTGGGCAAACGGGCGATGTCAATTACCTCTGCAACGGCTGACTTCAACCCGCACATCAAACCCAACCGCCCCATACCCGAATCCAGCTTGACGTGTACGGGCACTATAATCCCTTTGCTGACGCAAGCCTCGTTAAGCTGCCCGGCATACTGAAGGCTGTACACAGTCTGGGCCAGATTGTTTTCAATTAACACAGGAAATAAGCCAGGTGGGGTGTAGCCCAGTACCAGCACCGGCACACTTATACCGGCAGCCCGCAAAGCGGCCCCTTCGGACGCTCTGGCCACGGCCAGCCGGGAGGCGCCGTTGGCCAGAACCGTCTCAGCGACTTCCACCATGCCGTGCCCGTACCCGTTAGCTTTGACCACGGCCATTATTACTGCCCCGGGTGAGGTAACTCTGTTTATTTCCCTCATATTATGGGCTATGGAGCGCAAATCCACCTCCGCCCAGGTGGGATAATCCAGCATTTGTCACACCTTCAAATTTATAATACCGGGCTATAGAAGCTATATATCCTCCAGTTCCCGAAGGACACCGGGCAATGCAGAGAGAATATCCCCGGCCAGCATGCCCAGCATTCCTTTTTGCTCCGCGGCTTTGTCACCAGCCAGACCGTGCAGATATACTCCGGCCGCAGCAGCCCTGACGGCATCCATACCCTGAGCCAACAGGCCGGCAATAATCCCCGTTAGCACATCACCGCTGCCCCCGCCAGACATACCCGGATTCCCTGAAGAGTTAATGTACGTATGGCCATCTGGAGAGGTTACCAGAGTTGGAACCCCTTTCAGAGCCACCACCGCCCCCCAGAGAGAGGCGTACTTTTCCGCCGTACCCAGCCTGTCCTGTTCAATGCTGCTGATGACCAATCCGGTCAGCCGGGCCATCTCCCCGGGATGGGGCGTTAGCACCAGGGGCGCCTTGGCCCGTTTAAATATCTCCGTCCAGTTAGCCATTGCGTTGAGACCATCGGCATCCAGCACACAGGGCAAGGATAGTCTGCCGGCAAGCTTCCTCACCAACTGCATCGTCTCAGGATTTGTGGAAAGCCCCGGCCCCATGGCCAACACGTCTGCCTTTTCCAGCAACCTTGCAATTACGGGAAGCGCCTCTAAAGATAAAGAATGCTGCTCTGTTTGAGGAAGTGGATAAGTCATTACTTCGGTGAGTTTAGCCCCGACAATCCCCAACAGGCCCTCGGGTACGGCCAGAGTAACCATTCCGGCTCCGGTCCGGGCTACAGCCTCCGCAGTGAGGCAGGCTGCGCCGGTCAAACCTGCAGAGCCGGCCACCACCAGAACTCTGCCGAAATCACCCTTATGGGAAACGGCAGGCCTGGGGGGTAGCCATTCCGACACCGTTTCTAAACCCAGCAGGCTTCTTTTCAGCCCTTTGTTTTCCCCAAGCAAGGCTGGGATTGATATATCGGCAACCCGCACCCTCCCGGCATATTCCGCCCCGGGATAAAGCAGCAGGCCCAGCTTGGGCTGGGCAAAGGTCACCGTGGAAGTAGCTTTGATGCAAACACTGCTTACCCTACCAGTATCCGCCTCCACCCCGGACGGGATATCCACCGCAATCACCGGCTTACCACAACCGTTTATGGCCTCTATAACACTACCCATAGGTTCACTGACAGTACCCCTGAAACCTGTGCCGTATATGGCATCGACAATCAAATCCGTTTTTTCCAGTAACGGGCGCAGGGCATTTAAATCATCGCTGCATACAACTGGATAAACATTCTGCGCCATTTTGAGCCAGATGTTCAGGTTTATAGCAGCATCGCCGGTTATATCCTCCGGCTTGGCCAGCAGCAGCACCTTTACCTCCGCGCCACGGTTGTGCAAGTGGCGCGCCGCCACCAAACCATCCCCGCCGTTATTACCCTTACCGGTGAATATGGTTATGACTTTGCCTCCCATATCGCCCAGTTGTTCCTGAACCATCCGAACCACCTGCAATCCGGCGTTTTCCATCAACACCACGCCGGGTATGCCGTAATCATTTATAGCAGCATGGTCAATCTCTCTCATTTCCCGGGACGTCACTACGCGCATATTCCAACCCCCTTTCCAGGGCAAGGGCAAAGGCGAGAGCACGACCACGGTCATGGCTGATACTAAGCAGCACATCGCTAACTCCCAAATCCCCGGCCTGCGCTGCCGCCCGGCCCTTCAGCCTTACTTGAGGCATGCCGCCGGCAACATTAAATACTTCTATTTCCGTCCAGCTACACCCAGCCAAACCCGTACCCAGGGCCTTGTATACTGCTTCCTTGGCTGCAAAACGGGCCGCATAGCAGGGGTAGGGATCCCTGCGGGCCGAACAGTAACTGATTTCATCAGAGGTATATATTCTCTCCAGAAATCTGCGGCCGCCCTTCTCCACAGCCTGCCTGATTCTATCAATTTCTATTATATCCGTACCTATTCCCAGAACCACAATATACCCCCGTCAAAAAAAGTCTAATGTCAAAAGTCGAAGGTCAAAAGTCAATGAAAGCTAGAACCTTGGACTTTGGACTTTGAAAGATTCTGCCCGAAAATAAGTTTAGGGAAATGTCATCCTGAGCATTAGCGAAGTTGTCATCCTGAGCATTAGCGAAGTTGTCATCCTGAGCATTAGCGAAGTTGTCATCCTGAGCATTAGCGAAGGATCTTGATTCTTCACTTCGTTCAGAATGACATAAAGTGTCCTGGATTTTCATCCTCTGACGGTGCCGCTTGAGCGGCATGGATGTCTGACTACTGACTACTGATTACTAAATACCTGAATAGATGTTTTTTCTCCATGCGGAAGAAAATACCTCCCTGCCGCCTTTCAGCCCAGCAGCAACATGAATGACTTGTTATAATGAAAAAAGAAAAGCTGCCCGCAGGCAGATTTTAATGAGGATAACCATGGAATCCGGGTCGGCAGGTCAGGCTTCCATTTCCTTGTCACAGTCAAAGCTACCGGTGAGCTTAAAATTTACCCACTGGGGAAAGGTAACCCCGGAACTGGCAAAAAAATCACTCTCCCAGGCGCGCTGGTTGTCCTTTTCTTTAAGAAAATCATGAACAGCCCTGCGGGTGATTTGATAGAGCTTTTCATCCAGAATACCCTCCTCCATCAGCAGTACTCTCAGCGCTATACTTTCTTCCTCCACAATTTTTAACCGGCTGAACAGTTCAATAAACATTAGCCTGATAAAGTCCTCATCTACACTACGATTAACGTCGCTAAGCAAGGACCATATTTTTTTATCACTCAACATGTCCCAGACAACCTGCAAGATTCAACCACTCCCCATACATTTCATGGAAGTAGTGTAGACAGATAGGGGGGTTAAATATACAGCAGGCCGTTGAAAAACTGCGTCTGGCGTTTAAGGTCAGGGGACACACCTTCTGTGTTGCCTTAATTCTTACCTTTTTACAAATTCCTCGAAGGAATGTCCCCAACGAATGCTCGCCGTCCAGTATAAATTGGGGACATTATACGTTGGGGACATTCCTCTGAAAGAGGTGTGTCCCCTTACCTTTTACGGAGGTGTGTCCCCTGACCTCTGACCTATCAGTACGCTCCGCGCTGTCCGGCTTCTCCTTCCGTGCCATACTTGTTTTTGAACGGCCTTATAGATATCTAGAATCCCAGTATCTTTCTGAGTTTTTTGGCCTGGGCCCGGCTCACCGGAACCTCGCTGTTTTCCTTATCCTCAACCACCAGATTATATGTCCCGTTAAAAAACGGCACAATCTCCCTTACCTTATGCAGATTCACCAGATAACAGCGATGGGTCCGGAAAAACACCGAAGGATTAAGCCTCGCCTCCAGTTCCTTCAGGGTGAACCTGGTGAACAGTTTGTCGGCATGGGTTTTAATGTATATATAATCCTGCTCGGTAAAGGCAAAAAATATATCCGATTCCGCCACTAACACTGTTTTACCCTGTTTTTCAGCGGGGATGCGGTCAATTTTTATCTGTCCCTGCCCGGGCTGGGCTCCGGAAGCTCGCAGGTCGCCCTCCGGTACTATTATTTCTGACGATCCGGTCATGACTTCGACCCCGGACAGGCTTTCCTGGGTAATTTTAACTACCTTGTCAATAGCCTTCTTCAGTCTCCCGTGCTCCACCGGCTTCAGCAGATAGTCCACAGCATTAACCTCAAAAGCCTGCACTGCGTGTTCATCGTAGGCAGTTACAAAAATTATTTGCGGTTGCCTGGGCAATTCCTGGATAGCCGAACCCAGTTCAAGCCCGGTCATGCCAGGCATGGATATATCCAGAAACAGCACCTGATAATCAAGGGCTTTGATCAAAGCCATGGCCTCCTGGGCATTAGCGGCTTCCCCCACGATTTCAATGTTATCAAAATTGCTCAAGGCAAAACGTAGTTCCTCCCTAGCCGGGTATTCGTCATCAACTATCAGCGCTCTCAGCTTCATTTTATCCGGCTGACCTCCTTCTCAGATGATTTGCATACCAGCGGTATCCTAAAATGTATGGAAGTTCCCTGTTCCGGTGTGCTCTCAATTTTAAGTCCGTACTCGTCACCGAAAAGACCTTTCAGCCTTTCGTGCACATTGGACATGCCCACACCGTTGCCCGAGCCGTAGCCAGGTTTTAAAACCAGCGGGAGCTTTTCCGGTGGAATGCCCATACCATTGTCCCTTATTTCAAAAAATATTTCCTCCCCTTCTTCCAAAAAAGCCCTTATCCAGACCGTCCCCTGACCCTCTTTGGGTAAAATACCGTGCTTGATGGCGTTCTCCACCAGAGGCTGGATAGTCAGTACAGGCACCTGATAGTCATAAAGGTTCTCGTCTATTTCCCTGATGATCCTTATCTTATCCCTAAAGCGAGCTTTTTCTAAAATAAGATAGGTATTCAGATATTCTATTTCCTCTTTCAATGAATTGAAATGGCCATGCCTTTTTAACGCGTGCCGGAAAAATGAGGCCAGGCGGATCAAGAGACGCCGGGCGGTTTCCGGATTAGTCCGGATAAACATAATAATTGTGTTCAGTGTATTAAACAAAAAATGCGGGTTAATTTGGGACTGCAGGGCGTCAAGCTCAGCTATGGTAACCAACTGGGCCTGTCTGTCCAGCTGTGCCAACTCCATTTGCAGGCTCAGGAGTTGGGCAACACCCTCCACCAGCTTCACCACGCTGGGTGATACATTTTCTCGCCTGGTCTGGTAAAGTTTTACCGTGCCGGCCACCTCGCCCTTCAATTTCAAAGGGGCGATAACCGCAGTTTCCAGGGGACAATTTTTCTGCGGGCAACTCAGCCCGTACCTACTTTCGACAATTTTCAACTCACCGGTGGACAATACTGTCTTAGTAGCGTCGGTTAATATTGGTCCGCCGGCATGGTGATGATCCGAGCCAGCGCCTAGATATGCCAGCACCCTTTCCCGGTCGGTAATTGCCACCGCCGCCACGTCAGTTAATTTTCGAATAATCTCGGCAGTTTTGGTGGCTGTTTCCATGTTCAGCCCCTGCCTTAGGTACGGTAATGTTTCATTGGCAATGCGCAGGGTCGGGTCCATCGGATGCTCTTCAAGATGCCCCAGCTTACAACTCTGTTTCAAATAAAGTACCAGCAGCAGCGTGGATATAATGCTGGCGCCCAGCATTAGTAGCCCGCAGGCCAGGCGGGAAACCGGCAGCAATATGACCGCCGCCAGGGCCAACGCATTAATAGGTAACCACCTTATTCCAACACCCAGGAGCAAATCAATATTCAAGAAGAGCCAGCCTCCCCAGGAAAGAATATCCTAAATTTTCTGACATTCTCCGGAATGTCCAACAAAACTCCGTATTAATCCTCTTAATAGTACAATAACACATCAGTTAGTAAAGCAAAAGACCATAAATTCAGGGCAAATGCTTTTCATTTGAAAATATCAAAAGGGGCTGCCGCCCCTCAGGCCTATCGGTCCTTCACCCCGTATTAAGGAAAGGGAGACACACCTCTCTTTTGAGCCTGGCTCTAGAGTCGGAGGAATATCACCCTTTAAATTATCATCGTTTAATAAACCGCAGACAGTCTCAAGGGCAAGAACGGCCGCCCTGTCCACGGGAAACCTGTAGGCTCCCGCTTTTATATACAATTATTCCGCCGTCCCGCCTGGAAACGACCCGGCCCCTGCTCTCCAGATAAGCTAGATGGGCCAACGTCTCGGCCATGGCAAAACGCAATTCGTGCAGGGACAGGTCATCACCAAACACTTTAACACATATGTCATAGGCGGATGTCCCACTGCCGGCCATATCTGTTATTAAGGCCAGACGAGTGCGGTGGTGTTCAATGAGTTGATCAGCCCTGGCCGCGCAATCCGTAAAAACATTTCCGTGGGCGGGCAGCACCTTGCCTATAGGCAGGCAGCCGGTCATTTCCAGAGAAGTCAGGAACAATTCCAGTGGATTGGGATGGGATGTAGGCCAGAGGCTGATGTTGGAAGTTATAGTAGGTAAAATATGATCGCCGGATATCAATATGCCCTCTTCCTCACAGAAAAAACACATATGACCGATGGAGTGCCCCGGCGTATGCAATACCCTGAAACGGCGGCAGCCCATTTCTATCTCCTCACCACCGTTCAGATAGCTCAGAATGGGATGGGGCTGCACATGCGTCAAAATGCCGGACATATTATCAACCACTTCGACGGACATGGCAGCCGGCATACCGTGTTCACTGAAAAGATCACCGACCAGGGGAAAATTCAGGCGGCCTTTTTTCCACAACTGTTCCACCTGAGAACTCTCCGATCTGTGAATATATACCGGCGCGCCCGTTAGATTCTGAAGCCATCCCGCCATTCCGTAGTGGTCGGGATGATAATGGGTTAAATAGATGGCTCTAATGTCGTTTAATGCCACCAGTCCATTTTGAAAAAAATTTTCCCACACGTCACGGGCAGAAGGATAATTCAGGCCGGTATCAATAATATCCCATCCGTCTTCGCCGCGTAGTAAATAGCAATTTATAGAGTCAAGCTTAAAAGGCAAAGGCAGCACAATCTTATAAATATTTTTTTCTATCTCCATAATTGACCCCCTGCCAAAGCCCGTATTATTTAATTTGCCCTCTGATCTTTGAATGTTTTCCACGTATTTAACTTAATTCCTGCTCCCACAGAAATATTGTCATAATATTCTAAATTGTTGCTTTCTTTTGCAAGGCAGCAACTAATTTGTCATCACAATAATTATTTTTTTCACAAGAAAACTTAAACCCCTCTTGCACTTTTTTTCACGCTTGTGATATTATATACAAAAGCAATTTGGCGGGGGGTGGTGCCCATTCAGCACCAAGAGAAGAACAATAATTAACGACATTTAATACTTTTGTTTATTAAGGGAGGAATTAATAATGAATGCTACTAAAGCTGTGTCACGCGGGAAAACCGGTCAGCAGGCCAAAACCACCTCCAATATTATTGTGCTAAGCGAAGCCCGGGCGCGCCAAAAGGGAGCAGGCATGTATAAAGGCGTTCCTTATATTCCCGCTACAAATGAAACAAAAAACTGGATTGAAAAATATCTGTCCTCCACTTTTTGTAAGGCCGAGTTGAACCGGGTGGAACTTTTACGTGGTAATTGTTCGGAAAGCAAACTTAACCTGGGCATGGGCACAATTATTATCATGTCCGCAGCTTATGCCTGTTTTTGTACTTATTGGGCTCTGAAACATTTTCTATTTAATTAATAATGTGATTTATTATACACGCGATTGTGCATTATTGGACATATATATGCTATAAACCCCTTAAGTCTGCTATGACATACCCTATCCCGATGGCTGATGAACGTTTTCAAACAAATAGTTGAGGTGAAGGCCATGCTGAACATACCACTGGCCGGTGCGAGCATAAACGCCGTACACTTATTTACCGCAGGAATCTGCGTTGGCATACTGTGCCGCTGTTACGGTCTGGCGGCCAACATAATAATGGTTCCGTTACTGTACCTATTCGGCCTGCCTGTAGCTCATGCGGCCGGAATAAACATCACACAAAGCTTTGGTAGATCACTTGTTGCCATGTCAGGCGAAGGCATGCACAACGGAGGGCTGCGAAGGGTGGGTCTCGTCACGGGTTTAGCGGGTTTGCCGGGCGTTGCCGCCGGGAGGTCATTTTACTTATTCCTTTCGGGGCAGGGCGTAACTATTACAGCCGTCCACCTTACCTACATTGTGTTGTCCTTACTGGTAGCAGGCAGCATAATTCGCCACTGGTACTCCTTTGCACGCCAGGGTTACTTTGAGGATAATCCCTTGCCGCCCTTTGGCCTAAAGTGGCGTTACCCGCTGGCAGTACCCGGAGCAGCAGGATTGAAATTTATAACTCTGGGCAGGGTAACCGCGGTGGGCTTAATACTCGGTTTTGCCACCGGCTATATTGGTCTGGGGGCTGCAGTGACAGCCATACCCCTTTTCATGTACGTACTGGGACTGTCAGCGGCAGTGGCTGCGGCAACAAGTATTCTACCTGTGCTGATTATTGATTCGGCAGGCATGGTTGGTTATGCTTTGGATGGAAAACTGGAACTGGTCCCTGTGATGGTGGTACTAGTGGCAGTTTTTATAGGCGATAAAATTGGGCTGTCTATTCCACCTGAAGTGAAATGGAACCACACCCGCCTGGTATTCGCCTCGCTCTTACTGATAACTGCGGCATCAATACCGGCTAGCATCTGGTGGACTGGAAAAATAGCAGGCATGGTCATAGTTGCGGCTTGCCTGGCACTTATTGGCATAACAGCTATAATGTCGGTTATATCGTTCATAAATGAGCACCGAACAGATATTGTCAAAGGAAAAGCGGTAAATTAGTTGACTCCGAGGCTATTTAAATGGGGTTTGGTAGCCGAAATAAACTCCACAAATTTTTGGGCTGCTGCTTCAACATCGCCTTTTTCCACCATTTCAAAGGGCAGCAGCAATTTAAACCTATATTTTCCCGTGGCCTCCACCTTAGGCAATTCACGCTCAAGATTGTCGCCAATATTTTCTTCTATTTCATCCTTACGTTCCAGCAGGGGAATAAATACCTGTTTCTTATAACCATCCATAACCAGATCCAAAACCAGCAGTTCCTCTCCCTTGCGGGGTCCTTTACGGGGCCTCGTTTTTCCTATGCGGTAATATATATCGTTATTACCGAAAGCCTTTACGCATTTCCAGGACTCGCTGATGCCGAGACTCTGGCCGGGCAGGGAAAAATTAATGTTTATATCCCTGGCTGACAGCATATCTTTTGACTGCTGTAGAACCATGTCCACAAACTGCTCAAATGATATTGAAGACTGTTCCCGCTCTCTTACCCGCTCTTTTATTTTCTCGCTGATTTGTTCTCTTTTCCTGGGAGAAACAACGGCCTCTCCCCTTAACCACCGCTCAAACCAATCCAATACCTTCTTATGGTCTAACGCGGGACTGGCATCGGATTTTGTTTTTGAGGCCTCTTGACCGAAATTCTTCAAAAAGGCCTTTTTCTGCAGGCTAAAAGCTTCGATAAAATCTTTATCGGTCACGATTAACCACTCCCTCGTTAATGATACTGGCCAGGACAGGATTCTTCCTTGCCGGATTCTTCCTACCCCGGCCAGCCGGAACAAACGCTACAGACTAAAACCCCTACAATACCGGAACTATAAGCATGCTTATGCAAATTCTACCAGACCAGAATCAATGCCCGCTGACTCCCAGTATCCCTGATGCCGCCACGGATAGTACCACAATCTCCGTAATTACTATGGCAACATAGGCCTTATCCTTCTTCTTTAAATATGCGGGCAGCAATATCAGGTAACCCCCGATGGTCAAAAGCCCGAGCAGTGATATTCCTATAAAGTTTACAAAATCCCCATAACCTGTCATCTTCAACCAGGTCCAGCCGTGAGGCGCATTTGTCGCATGCAGATAGTCACTTACCTTCATACCCCAGTACTGCGGCATTAGGGAGGGATGGATAAACGCTTTCATGAAACCGCTCATGTACATAAAAAATGTCACCGCAAGTATGACAATTCCCGACCATGCACCGTAGAGCAAAAGGTTTGCGTATTTGATCTGCTCCTGCGGCACCTCAATCCTTTGCAGGTCTTTCTTAACTTCTACCTTCCTTACAGGACCATGATCAGCCACTTTTATATTAGCATTACTCATTATTTAACCCCCTCCCCTTAAATGCCAAAGCCTTTTAATAGAGACCTGATACCGGCAAATAACAGCATTACAATAACAAGATACTTAACCATTTTGGGTTTTGCGCCGGCCAGCAGTCTGACCCCTACAAATGAACCCATCATAATTCCCAGCACCGAAGGAACGGCTATGATTGGCAGTACCGCGCCCTGGTTGAGGTAAACCCAGGCAGCCGAAGTGTCGGTGATGGAGAGCAGGAACTTACTGGAGCCAACGGCAACTTTTAAAGGCGCCCCCATGAGCATATTCAACACCGGAACATTGGCCCAGCCCGCACCCAGCCCAAACATACCTGCAATGGTTCCAATACCGCAGAACATGAGGAAACCCTGAGGAGTACGCCATACGGTCCAGTCTATCTTCTTACCTACAGAGGGTTCGTAGTATGAACCGGAAATGCCTAATGCTGCGGTAAGTTTATCGGGCTCACCCACCCGGGGAAACTCATTATTCTTGGCCACAATGAACAGGAAGGCGATAGCAATGATGGTTATACCCATGGCCATCTGCACCACATTGGTGGGCAGGGCAAGACCCATGAAAGCCCCCAGAATACTGAAAGTAGAGGCTATCAGCGCCACCGGCAGGGCCAGGCGTAAATTAGCCAGATTAAGTTTAAGCAGGCCGGGCCCCGCCGCCAGGGCTCCCGCCAGGGCTACAATCAAACCGGCGCCCCGTACAAAATCCAGGTGAAAAGGAAAGAAGCTTCCTATAATCGGCGTATAAAGAACAGCCCCTCCCACACCGGCCAGTACGGCCAGTATGCCCATAATAAATGTGGCTGCGAATAACAACAGTGGCCACATCCACCAAGGAGTACCGGAACCTCCTGCCGCTGCTGCAGTGGCGGCGGCCTGACCGGCCTGAGAGCCAGCGGCGCTGGCCGACAGTATATTGCAACCATCAACTATTGAATTAAATATTGACTGAAACATCCCTCTCCCTCCAATCGATGAGAATTAAAACATAAACGTGAACAGAAAAAAACATTTGTTATAATTGCTATTTGTTTGCACTTTTTTTATCTATCAGGCTGTTTTCCTTTTTGCAGCTGCCCTCCTTTCTTTACAATAAATAATCTTGCCGACAGAATGTTTAAACACAATAATAGCAGTTTGCATGCCAGAGCAAAAATGCCGCTGTTAAAGGGTTTAAAACCTTACCAGATATAATGTGCGGCTCATGTTGTCTGATATCACACATGCTAAATATCAATTTTCACAAACACCCGGTTGTGAAGGTCATTACAACCACAAACATGTTGTCTGATTTCAAACACGCTTGTTGATTACATTCACAATCTTTCATAGAACTCTTGAGCGCCTAAACTTATCCAAGTGCGAATCAACAAATTTATATGCTACTGTATGCCCGCGAACACAGGCAATATAAATTTGTGCAATACCGAGCAACCATTAATACCCCGAGGTTTCCCCGGTAAAACAAACCTTCTTCGGATACACAAAATAAATGGCATCAAACAAATATTTTAAAAGTACAATATTTCTCTTCTAGCAAAGAAAAGTGTATGTTATAATACACTTAACAGATGGTGTGTTTTTATTCACATTCTAAGCGACTATCGGATATGGTATGCAAAACGGCCTTTACGGCTCAGGAAAGGGGGCGTACTGTCCCTGAATATATCCTTCACACAAAAAAGTTTAAAATTTCAGATCATGTCCGTCACGGCGGTTCTCCTGCTGATTCCCATACTGGTAATGTTGTACGATATTTTTTTTGCTTCTAAAAGCGATGAGGCCATGATCCTGGACAGGAAGGAAAGACTGGGAAACATAGTCCAGGCACAGATAGTCCCGGGCATAACCGGGACGTTGAATACAAGACTAAAGGCTGCCGGGGGTATGAACAACATTCCACAGGGTGCGCTGGATAACTACCTGAGTGAGGCTTTCAATAAAACAACCGAACCACTGGTTCCCAATTACCCGGGGATAAGATTCGGGCTTTATCTCCCGCACAATGAACGCATTTTTGTCCAGGGCTTTCTGCACCAATACAGAAAACTGTCACCAAGGGAAGAACTGGAACGGGAAAAAAGAATACTGGACGAAGCCAATTCCGGGCTCGTAGCGGTGGTGGCAAGCCGGAAGCCGCTGGCGAGACTGACCAGCAGCTTAAACGACGAGTCCTTCGAATATCTGACTCCAATAATGATTGACAATAAGTTGGTTGCCGTAGCCTGGGCGGATGAGCGCCTGCATCCCATTTTTGCCCAGAGCAGGAGCTTCCGCATGTTTACGAGATATATTACCCTGTTTGGCTTTTTTCTGGGAGCCATAGGCGCTCTGGTGGTCATTCACAACCTTACCAACGGTGTTAGCAGGCTAAAAAAAGGGCTGGCCGATATGGAAAAGGACATAAACAGGTTGCTGCCCGATATGCCGGGGGAACCCGGGCAGTTAGCCCGGGCTATAAATAAAATGGCCATCGGACTGGCGGAGAAAGAAAAACTGGAGGAAGAGCTGCGCCGGTCCGAAAGGCTGGCAGCCCTGGGGCGTCTGGTCACCGGGGTGGCACACGAGCTGCGCAATCCCATTGGGGTGGTTAAAGCCACAGTACAGGTAATGGAAACGGAATTGAACGGAAACTCCGAAATAGCCGAGTATACTGCCGTTATCAAGGAGCATGTGGACCGGCAAAACAGGATCATTCAGGAGCTCCTTGATTTTGGGCGGCCCAGCAGTCCGCTGATCCAGCACGTCTCGGCAAACTCATTGCTGAATAAGGTTTTGACCTTTACCAGCCCTATGCTAAGGCAGCATAAAATAAACCTTCGTTTAAATCCAGCTGATGACATTGCCATGGTTAATGCAGATGGGGAAAAAATAAAGCAGGTCTTTGTTAACCTTATATTGAATGCTATCCAGGCCATGCCTGAAGGCGGAGAACTTACTATAACTACCTATCATAATGATGATTATGTGTGTATCGAATTCACCGATAACGGGGAAGGAATATCAGCGGAGCATATTTCCAGTATATTCGATCCCTTTTATACCACCAAGGATACCGGCAGCGGCCTTGGCCTGTCCATCAGCCATCAGATAGTTAAAAGCCACGGGGGAATCATAGAAGTGGCAAGCGAAGAAGGCAGGGGAACTTCCCTTACGGTCAAACTACTCATAACAGAATCTCGGGAGGATACTACAAAATGATACCCAAAATACTGATTATTGACGACGAGGAGCACATGTGTTGGGCTCTGGAGAAAGCCATGCGCCAGGAAGGTTATCAGGCTTTGAGCTCCAACAGGGGCCGCCGGGGCCTGGAGTTAATCAGAGAAGAGGCGCCATCCCTGGTATTGCTGGATCTCAAAATGCCGGAGATGGACGGCCTGGAGGCATTAAAGAAAATTAAGGAAACCTCCCCCAAACTCCCGGTGATTATGCTCACAGCCCACGGCTCCATTGAAACCGCCATAGAAGCTATGAAAGAGGGAGCATCGGACTATATCACCAAACCCTTCGATTTGGACGAGTTAAAACTGGTGATCAAGCAGAATCTGTTAATGAGCCAGCTTGTGACCGAGGTTAACTTCCTTCGCTCGGAACTGACCAAGAAATACAAGGTAATGGTAGGAGAAAGCCCCGCCATCAAAGAAGTAATAAAGCTTATCGACAAAGTCGCCAACAGCAACGCCACGGTGCTGATAACCGGGGAAAGCGGAACCGGCAAGGAAGTGGCGGCGGTGGCCATACACAGAAACAGCCTCCGCCGGGAAGGCCCTTTCGTGCCGGTCAACTGTGCAGCGCTGCCAGACAATCTACTGGAAAGTGAATTATTCGGCCACGAGAAGGGAGCCTTTACCGGCGCTGTCGCCCGCAAACTGGGACGTTTCGAACTGGCAGACAAAGGCACCATCTTTCTGGATGAAATTGCCGAAATGCCTTTAAACATGCAGGTCAAGCTACTCAGAGTACTGCAGGAAAAATCCTTTGAAAGGGTCGGCGGCACGGAAACCCTGCATGTCGATGTGAGGGTCATCGCGGCAACCAACAGGAATCTTACTGAGGCCATGGCAAAGGGTCTGTTCCGGGAAGACTTATACTATCGACTTAATGTTTTTCATATAGACATCCCCCCTTTAAGACAAAGGATTGATGATATACCCGTGCTGGCCGAACACTTCCTGGATAAGATTCGCCCCAACTACCTGGTGCAAAAGTATTCCCCCGAAGCTATAAAACTGCTGGCCCAATACCACTGGCCGGGCAACATCAGGGAACTTCAAAATGTGCTGGAACGGGCGGCAATAATTTGCCACGGCACTGAAATAACACCTGCAGACCTTCCCAAGGAGATACAGGAGATATCCGGTAAATACGACGCAGGCTCTCTGGTGCGCCTTCCCGAAAGCGGCATATCTCTCGAAGATTTAGAAAAAGAATTAATCATTAAAGCGTTGGAAAAAAGCAAAGGCAATCAGACCAGAGCCGCTCAACTGCTAGGTATCACAAGGTCCGCCCTTTTGTACAGAGTGCAAAAACATGGCATTGAGTTGAATTGACCAGTCTGATATATTTAGCTTTGCGAAAACGTTTTTGGTGTTGAATTTACAAAAATAAAATTCTTTTTATCAAAAGAAGGATTTATATACTTTTATCAGAATATTTAATAAATAAATTAACGGGTAAATACAATCGCGGTGGTGACTATGGCTACAATACAACCAGCCGTACAGGCGGGAAAAGAAATAAATATACCAACGGGCATAGTTTTTGTAGAAGGCCCGGTAAAAGCTGATGTTCTTGCGAACCTTTCTATAAATCAGAAACTAACAAATTTCCGGGCACCAGAAAGACAATATGAATCAATGATCATTGTGGCCAACTTGCCGGAGGGCATGGTATATATCGCCAGATACGGCAACGAGATAGTGGGCTACATTTTGTTTCACTATCCCAGCCAGTATTCTAGATGGAACAAGCATCCCCGCATACTGGAACTGGGGGCCATCGAAGTCAGCCAGGACTACAAACGCCACGGTATAGGCACCAGTCTCCTGAAGGTAGCTTTCGAAAATCCGGTTATGGAGGAATTTGTCGTCATCACCACTGAGTTTTTCTGGCACTGGGATTTAAAAAACAGTGGCCTGGACGTCATGTCTTACCAAAGAATGCTAAACAAACTTTTTAGTGTGGTGGATTTCAGAAAACGCCGCACTGACGACCCTGACATACTGGAGCATCCCGCCAACATGCTTATGGTCCGCTTCGGTTCCATGGTGAGCAAGGCATATGTCAATGCTTTTGAAGAGCTTATCTATCAAAATTCACTGGTCGAATAATTGATATTTAAAAGGGAGTGCAATATGCACTCCCTTTTTTGCCTGCCAAATATCAAGCATGACCGCTCGTTTTTTTGACACCTGCACCCAGTATCCAGACCTCCACATGCCCTTTCACGGTATCAACCCCGCAGGATATGTACTGAGCATGGTTACTGCTGTTTCTAAACCTAAAATCCTTGGCTCCCTCCTGGGCAATTGTGGCATCAAGCCCGGGCTTGGCGTAACTGACTGGTATCGAATGATTGTGATGCTCAAGAACTTCCACCCCTGCCAGCAATCCGGCATTATAAAGCGTAGTAGTTACCTGACAGACACCACCACCATAATCATCCATCAGTTTGTTGCCAATTATCACTGTAGCCTTTTTATAGCCGTTTTCTCGGTCGATGGAACCAACAACACCGTTAAATGAAAACTCTTCGCCGGGTTTCAGCAGCACCCCGTCCAGAGCTCGGCCCGCCAGCACAATATTATACGTCCTATCCAGCCGCTTGGGGTCAAACTCTGTATTATAATAACCAATCAAGTTGTCTATACCGTATAAATCTTTCTCGGATATGGCTGGGTTAACAATTTTGACCACCATTGGCATGGACTCGCCGGATTGAAGCGACCAGCCAGCCAGCTTCGCCAGGGTACCCTCCACATCTATTTCATAGCCCTTGACTGACGGAATTATCTCCACTTTTCCGTCCCGCCAGTGAAGCTTCGCGTCTTTAGGAAGGTTTGAAGTTTGGCATCTAAACTCATAATTAATATTGTTCAGTTTTTCGATTAGAAGCTCCTGATCGAAATGTAGCGGCAGCGGAAAATCCATACTATTACCACCGGCCCTGACTATCTCGGTAAAACGCTTTAATGCCGACCCAGTGTGGCCCACTGCAAAAGCTCTTTTTAGGGCTTCATCCAGCTTATAGCCGGCATTAATATCTTTATACGCTATTTCCCAGACCCTGCCGCCAGCCACAAGTTTCAAAACACTGTCATCAGCGGGGGGGATGACCCCGTGCAAATAGCTTCTAGCCTGCCAGGGAGTCATTCCCTCCAGTGAAATTCCTCCCAGGCGCACCCCTAATACCATGACATGTTCCCATCGGTCAGAAAGAATAACCCCTCCGGCAGCAGGTATAAGCATAGCCTGCAGTGAGAGCAGAGCTGCCAGTATAACTACTCTTTTAGTCATATGACTAACCCTTAAATAAATTTCTAAAATTTATTTTACATTCGTTTTATTTAACATTCATGGTAAGCTCGATATATTTGTCCTCGGCCACTGCGCTTTCGATAATATCGTTTGTTACAACTACACCCTCTTCAACTATCACCTTGCCGCCGGCTCCGGTGATTTTTTTGGCGGTCTTTTTACCCAAAAGATACTGCCGCTGGCGTGCCTCAAACAACTCCACCGGATCAGTCTCCTCCTGCACCTCTGCTTTCACCTCTACCGGAGACGGCTCGGGGGCGGGCTTTTCCTCCACGGCAGCAAGCTGGGGTGAAGATTGGGTTTCTAAAAGCGCCGGCACTTGGCCGGGAGCGATATCAGAGATTTCCCGGACGAGGAATTTGTCCGGCCCGTCTTCTATGACAATATATTTAGCGCCGTAGGTAATCACCTTGTCAGCAGGAACAATGCCCAGTATTTTGTCTGCCCCTTCGCCGCTAATTTCGCAACCGGCAATGTTACCTGTCTTTTCATCAATTATGTATTCTGCAACCACACCCACATATTCCCCGGAACGGGTTACAACACCGGCATTAACCAGCTGGACCCCTTTTTCCAGCAGTGCAACTATTTCCGGACGCTCACTGATCGCATAAATTTCCTTGCCATTTCCCGTCATCACGGCAAACTCACCTACACCCAGTACGGCGTCATAATTCACAGCTTTCATTTCTCCATACCAGAGTTCCCTTTCCAGCAACAGGTAATCAACCCTGCCGGAATCAGGGTTAACAATAAATCCGGCTACCTTGCCAAGCTGTTCACCATCGTCTATTCCCATAACTGACAGTCCAATAAAAGGTTGTGCTTTTTTCATCGGCTTTCTCCCTTCAACTCTTTAATACTGGATAATATTGTCCCCATTACATCAGTGCTAAAATTTGAGCCCCAGCGGGCCAGAAACATATCTAGAACAGCCACTGCCTGTTCCCTCTGTCCAATGTCTCTGTAGATGGCGCTCATCTCCAGGCATACCAGCATAGCTAATCTGGGCGGAGGGCTTAATTTAAGAACACGCATGAATGTGCCTACAGCGGAAGAAAGATCGCCGGCAGATTTTTTATCGAAGGCTGCTTCCACCAGCCCATTGACACCAGATTCACCTTCAGCCGGCGCCTCTTCCCCGGCAGTCTCAATCAGCAGCTGCTCTTTTTCCGAAAGGTAGCCTTCATTAAGTGGACTCTCTTCATCCTTCTGGGACTCACCGGTATTTTCCTCTACATCCTCATCCGGCCCGGTGCCCCCCGGCAAATCAATTACGATACTACCTTCCCCTTCATCTTCCCAGGGGTTATAAAACAAGAAATCCCCAGTTTCCGTTTGATCGTATTGCTCATAAAACATGGCAGAGGCGGCTTCCTCTACAGCATCTTCCATATTTCGATTATATTCATTCTCTAAAACAAACAAAATTTCCTTCTCAATATCCGCCGCAATCTTTTCCGTCTCTTCATAAATATCTTTTTTAATATCTTCTAATGCATCTTCGGGAACATAGCCGGGAACCTCATCGGCAGTGGCACATAACTCCGAAACAGTCATTTCTGCGAATGGCGCCAAAGGTAAGACTTGGGAATTAATCGTGAATATTCCATTTTCCGATAGGATCTCTCTTTCGGAAGTTAAAACAGTTTCCGCAACTATTTCCATGCCGGACGGGATCTGCAATAAGGAATAGGCCGGCACTACTGGCGAAGGTGTTTCCAGTACAGTAAGAGCTTGACCCATAACCACCGGCTCTGAGAGTTTAACCAGGTCCTCAGGTGCAAAAAAGATTCTTTCAATAAAATACAGCAGCACTGCCCCCGCCAGCACCAGGAGCACATATGAATAAATCACCTTAGGGAAAACAAATATAGAAGCCATATAGGGATAAATGGAGCAAAAAAGTAAGGACATCAGGGAAGCAATAATAAGGACAGGTGTCCTTATAGGTATACTGTGCCGGATTGTGTAGATTAGCGCAGACATTAAAAGATTTATTATAACTGCAAAGGCAATAAAATCGACCATAACTACACCCCAACATTATAGAACGGAACATATCACTTCATATATATTTAAGCCTAAAACGACCATTTTGTCAATATTTTGACAAAAAACATAAAATTACACACCTTTCTAATAGGAAATTATATTTACATATTTGAAACAGGGATAAACATAATATGATTAAACGATTAATCACTAACTTGAATACATGATTCCTTCTCCTACATATACTTAAAATTTACATATTAACTAGTTATATGCAATCTTCTTTGGATAATATGGCCCTGGGAAAAATTCGGGACGTCCGGATATTCCGAACGTCCTTATAATTTCATATTCTCCTTATTTTACCGTTACTCCCGCCGTGTGATGTGCCTCCGACAACGATATTGTTTATCCAGATGGTGGGCTGAGCGTCGCTCACCGGAACTCCCTGCCCGTCTTTGCCGCAAGTGCCAATGGTAAAGCCTATGTCGCTGCCTACCATTTCTATGTTGCCCAACACTTCGGGCCCATTGCCGGTGAGGGTGGCCCCCCTTACCAAGGGGCCGATTTCTCCATCTTCAATAATATATCCTTCCGCCACGTCAAAAACAAAATCCCCGGTAGTTGTATTAACCTGCCCGCCACCCATCTTTTTAACCAGAAGCCCGCGGCCGGCCTGTTTTATTATTTTATCCGGGTCGTCCTTCCCGGGGGCGATATAGGTATTGCCCATGCGGGGAATAGGCTTATCCTGGTAGGACTCCCTTCTGCCGTGTCCGTTGGAATCGCGGCCGGCCCGCATGGCCGATAGCCGATCATACAGAGAATCCTTCAAAATGCCACCTTCAATCAGGGTAACCTTCCTGGAGGGCACCCCCTCATCGTCGAAGGCATAAGATCCGTAGCGGTCCGGCATAGTGGCGTCGTCGATCACGGTAACTGACGCAGAGGCCACCTGCTGCCCTTCCTTGCCGGCATATACGGAAAGCCCCTTTTGCATCAAATCCGCTTCCAGACCGTGACCGCAGGCTTCATGCACCATGGTGCCCCCGGCCTCACCGGCCATCACCACGGACATCCTGCCGGCCGGGGCGGGACGGGCATCGAGCATCCGAACGGCCCTGCAGGCAGCGGCTGCGGCAATCTCCTCCGGAGGGTTTTTCTCCAACAATTCAAACCCGGAAAGACTTCCCACCGCCTCGTAGCCGGTCTGCATTACCTCTCCCCCGGAGGCAACTGCATGTACCATCAGTCTGGTCCTGACCCGCTCATCCTCTACATAATCCCCGGCGCTGTTGGCTATCACAACATTTTGTATAACGTCGGCATAGCCCACCATAACTTGCTTGATCCGCCCTGCGTCAACGGCCCGGGCAGCCCTGTCCGCAGCTTTAACAAGCTCCACCTTGCGCTCTGTTTCGACATTGTCCGGCCATTCCCGGAATTCAAATTCCACCACGGGTTTTACATCCCGCAAATCAAAATTATATTCCTTATGTCCTCCCGGGGCGGCATGGCTGACTATCCTGGCAGCCCCGGAAAGGCCTTCGGGTGTTAGGTCGTTGGTATATGCGTAGGCAGTGGAATCTCCACTGATTACCCTAATCCCGGCCCCCACATCCAGACCGCTATGCACTCTTTCTATTTTACCACCCTCACAGCCTATGCCCGTCACCCTTTTGCGCTCAATGAAGATATCAGCAAAATCCCCGCCTTTGCAAAGGGCCAATCCCAGAACATCTCCCAGTATCTTTTTATCCAGCAAATTCAACCACCCCGTAGTATTTTATACCTTTTCTCCGGCTTTAATTCCGGGTTTGCATATCACGCCCCGAAGGCATTTCATTAATCAGGCAAAAAATATACTTCCAGGACAATCCCGGCCAGAACAGAATTTCGGGTGATGCTCCTCCGTGCCTGGGACCTTATACTTTCACCAGCGGTGGATATATTTTCCCCGACAGCATTTTTATTTTCCACACCGACAGCAATATCACCTTCAGGTAGCTCAAATTTGATATTTTTCACGTCAACGCAGTAATCACCTTTTTCCAGACTTTTTATTGTCTCGATTATATTTTCGTAATCCCCGTTAAATTCAATGCTGTACGGCTGGATGAATATTCCGTTTTGCCGGACGACAGGATTAGATCTGATTTCATTAATTTTGATTTTGCTGCCGGCCAGCGTCCCCAGATAAACAACAAACTCTCCCCTGTCTACCCCAGTTTTATATTTTTTACAAAGTATTTTCCAGTTAGCCCCGGCCCTGCCCAATTGTGCAAGTTCCCGTTGTATCCGATCCTCCTCTGCTTGCATTTTCTGCTCATCATTGATGATATCCCGCAGTTCTTCCCCACTATTTACATATCTCCAGTAAGCCGGCAGCCCGAAAAAATGAAAAAACCCCGTTACCAGCAGAACAATCATAAAAGCTGAAAGCAGGATTTTTTCCCTTGAACTAAGGTTATAAATCATATTTCTACCTCTTACCATATAATCCTTATGGTGTAACAACCACGGCCACAATCACAAAACTGTAGCAGCCGTTATCCCATACCGCTTCCTTCAATAAGATGTCCGTTAAAGTGGGAATATTTTGCAACCCGGACAGATATATCCCTAGCGGTTCCAGGGAAGGCGATGTCCCTGAAATGGATATAGTTTGAC
This sequence comes from Peptococcaceae bacterium BRH_c4b, assembly GCA_000961595.1. Lineage (GTDB taxonomy): Bacteria > Bacillota > Desulfotomaculia > Desulfotomaculales > Desulfocucumaceae > Desulfocucumis. The sequence goes on along the minus strand of LADO01000064.1, from coordinate 7,697 downwards.
CGCTGCTTACTATTCCCCCGGCTTTGCCATCTTTTTTGCCACCCGCAGCGGCCTCCTCCAGACTCCCATTTTTTATTTCAAGCTCCTTTAGCACAACCCCCGGAGGAATGGCCTTAATTAGATGCTCTGTTATTATTGCAGTGGTCACCTGCCTGTGGTACAGGGGTCCGACTATTTTCAGCCTGTCCTGATACTCCCGGCGCTGGCTCCGGATTTCCGCCACACCAGGCACAACATTTCCGCCACTCCTCCCGCCTTGACGATAAGCTACAATCTCCCTTTGATTATCTGCTGTAACAGCTAGCATATAAATATATATAATAGAAAAGAAGACTAACACCAAGATGGAAAGCAGGCACAGAGCCCACAATTTGCCTCTCGTAGCCGTAGATTTGCCTATATATTCATCCGGTATAAGATTAACCCTGTAGTTCAACCCGTCAACCCCCGCAGGGCAAGGCCGGTGGCCACCGCCAGTCCCGGGGGCACCGTTTCGCCATAACCGAGTTCCGTTTCCAGCAGGCAGTAGTCCAAGCTGCCGGATGTAAAGGTTTTACTGTCAGAAAAAAGGTCACCCACCGCCCCGCAGAGATAAATTATTCCGATATCCCCACCCTGCCCCCGGGAAGAAAAATCCCGCAAGGCACTCGATATCTCACCCAATATACCAGTTCCAGGGTATGGACCGGAACTGGCATCGCCCACCAATTCCCCCCCGGCTTCCGGATGGATATGACGGCAGAACACGATGGACTTTTTCCTGCAGACCATCAGACAGGTGCCGGCCTTACTGATATGTGCCACCGCCGTACATCTGTCCTTTTGCAATGAATAGTGGCCGGTCCGCTCCAGCAGGTACCAGAGTCCTATAAATTCCGGTTCTACCGCCGCAAGCTTTATCCCCACCTTTGAAAACCGGCTGTAAAAACCCACTGCCAGGGGGATGGGCACGGCAACACCCAGTATATCCAGCATTACGTTGCCATCTTGCCTGCATTTCCCCAGCCTTAACGCCCTCACCACCATATCCTGCCCCGGCGTCAGCAGCCTCATTTCCCACTCAACTGAATTCTCGGGATCCCTGAAAGGCATGCGGGGAACTGTGAAGTTGCGAACTCTAATATATTCACCAGGCATGGCCGCCACTACCGGCGCTCCGCAGTCTATGGAGCCGGCCAGTTCCTCCAGGCCGATTTCCAGGATGATATCCCTGGGGGTATTGCCATTCCCGGAGGGGAAAAAAGAGCTGTAACAGACCCGGTATCCCGCAGGGGAGCGACCAATACCCACGACATTCATGCCTCCTAGCTCCAGGTGTAGACCGTATGCGTAACTTTTACCGCGAAATATACTGAACATTGCCTTTATCCCGCCCTAGTTTACAAGAATCCTACCTGTTCGTACAGTGTCATTGCCCTTATCTCATGAGCTACACGGCGGCTGGGTGAACCACCTTAAATTTTTAGATAGCCTTGGGAAAAACATTATATTTCTCATGCCAGGAGCTAATCTTCAATTTGCCGTCGGAATCTATAATCGCCGTAACTTTGAGTGTTCTTTTGTTAGCTTTATATGAAGCTAAGGATTCAAAATCAACCGTAGTACTATCCTCACTTTTTACTTGATTGATTATTGTAACTGTCACCGTACCCCCGGCAAAGCTTTCGTTTAATACCAATGACTGTCCTTCAAAATCAGGGTTTTCCAGATACATTGCCAGTACATGCTCGATCCCGGCATCCGCTATATAATAAGTCTGCATCTGCTGCAATTGTTGCACCGACATTTTATGCTCCCCGTAAGTCAGCCCAAGCAGTGACGTTCCCAGCAAGGCAAGGACTAAAACCATTGACGCCACCAGAATTGCCACGTACCCCCCCTCAGGTCTTTTCTCTTTAATGAGCCACCCTTTTGGAGGCAGCCGCACACATATATATTTCTTTGCCATCGCTGTCCTTTCCCCAGAGCTTAATATAAACGGTGACAGGGTCATGCTCCGGCAGGCAAAGGAAATTCACCCCGTCTATTTTTAGGGCCAGCGGACTAACCCCTTCTTTTCTCTCCCTGAGGATCCGGGTGTTATCATACCAATATTTTACCTCTACCGGAGTGTTATTTTCCGGAACTGTCAGGATAAGTACATCCCCCGACGACGATACAGAGGAGGCTTCCCTTATTTCCCGCACCATCCGGTCCATAACCGTACGCAAGTTTTCCTCTACCTCCACACTGTCCCCCTGGTGGTTCCAGATCATAATCCCCTGGGTAAAAACCGTAAAGATTACACCCCCCAGCAGGGTAAATATACAAAGGGAAACAGCCATTTCCAACAGGGTGAAACCTGTTGCCAGACGGGTTTTTGCAGTCATCGGTTCAGTTTCTCCATCCTGAGGCAGATACTCTTTTCATCCCCTCCCCACACATAAAACACCGTAATGGAAACTGTCTTCATACTCTCGTAGCCGGCCGGGCCAACAGCAACGGTATACTCCAGGGACTGATCCCCGGAATACGGGGTTCTTGGTACATCCGTAACATCTGCATAAGATAATCCCTTAATTTCCTCTGCCACCGCCGCCGCAGCAAAGGAAGCCCTGGTCATTTCCCAGGCCTGGCCCTGATGTATTTTAGAATGCACCATTATATTGAGTATTACTGAAAAACATACGGCTGTAATTAGCAAGGCAACCAGCATTTCAACAAGGGTAAAACCCCTGCTGCCGCCACCGTCCACCATTAGCCCACCTTCAATCCGGCGGCCTGGTGTCCACCCTGACCCGGCCAACCACTGGATTGATAATAACGTAATATTCCTTGCCGGTGACCCTATCCCTCAGGTAAACGTGACCGGCCGCCAGCGGTGCGCCGTGCACGGAAAATTTAAGCTCTCTGGCGGGGAAATCAGCCTCCACCAGGTCAACGGAGGAAGGCAGGGATACCGTCTGCAGGTTTTTTATACCAAGTTTCAGTTTATAGACTTCCCTGTCTACATCAAAACTGATTTGGTAGATGCCGAAAGCCCCCTCGGAACTTACCGCCGCCTGCTGCTGGCACCTGATATCCGAGGCCATCAGCCTGGCAGAGGTGTAAAGGCTGTAACCGGACAGTGCCCCACGTAACATGGGAAATATACACAGCAGCATCACCGCCGCTATGGACAATACCATCGCCAGTTCCAGGAGCGTAAAGCCCCCCGGCTCATCCTTTTTCCGAATCACAGACATGCCCATAGTCATCTAATGAATCCGGTTTCCCCTGGACCGGGGTTTGCTTTTCCGATACAAACAGGTCATCATCATTATCCGGAGTGCCCTTGCTTCCCGCAGAAAGCAAATAATATTTGGTATGGTCGTCTTCATTGAGGTAATATTTATAGGGTTTCGCCCAGCCGTCCCGGCAGGTTTCCCAGTCGATGCCCTGAGTCTCCATGGCCGTCTTCACGACAGCTCCGCTTTCCGGATATTTGCCGCTGCCCTCTTCCATGGCGTATATATCCAGGGCCGCTTTCATGGAGCTTAAATCCGCCTGGGTTTTTCTCAGTCTTGACTTTTCCAGCTGCCCCACCGACGTGGACATAATAATAGTTATCATTATGCCTATAATTCCAATAACCACCATTACCTCCAACAGGGTAAAACCTCTATTGGAAATCCTTTTAGTATGTCCGCCCGTAATACAATACCACCACCGATCAACAATCGTTTAAATGGAGTTTATCAGGTTGACCATAGGCAGCAACATGGCCGTTGCCAGCAGGCCAATTATACCCCCCATAATCAGTATCAAAAGCGGCTCAATGGAAGTCAGAATATTTTTTAACAAAAACTCCCCTTCACCACGGTAAAAATGGGCCGCTTTGAGCAATGCCCCGCCCAAATTGCCGGTTTCCTCCCCTATTTTTAGCATCTGTACCAACAGGGGAGGGAAAAAACCATCCAGATACATCATCCTGGTCATTTTGTGACCTGCCATAATCCCCCTGGTCACTCTGGCGCACGCCGCACCGGCAAGGGCGTTACCCGGTACCCTACCGGCTACCTCCAGGGCTGCCAGAATAGGCACCCCTCTGTCCAACAACATGCCGGCTACCCAGCAGTAACGGGAGATAGCCGAATATTTAAACACCCTGCCAGCCAGGGGAATTCCCGCTATCAGCCTGCATCCCGCTTCCGTGACATAAAATTTTTTAAAAAAGAAATATAGAATTATTGCTACTACCGGCATCCAAAACCAGCTGGATATGAAAAAGTTACCGGCCTGTATAACCATTAATGTGGGCAGTGGAGGATCAATATTTAACTGGCTAAACGCAGAAATATATTTAGGCATAACATAATTGACCATAGCAATTATTAATAGCGTAGTAGCCACCAATAGAAATGCCGGGTAAATAAGGACGGATTTAACTTTTCCGGTAAAGTCGTTTTCCCTCTCGTAATAGCCGGCTAGATCCTCCAGCACCTCCGGGAGTGCTCCCGACATTTCACCGGCCTGAACCATGCTTACCATAAGCTCCGGGTATAAGTGCGGGTATTTACCCAGAGCCTGGGATAATGAACTGCCTCTTCTAAGCATGGCCAGAATGGAAGTCACGGCTAGCTTGAAGCTTTTGTGAAAAGCTCTCCCGGACAGGGCTAACAGTGATTGTTCCAGGCCAACCCCGGCCTCCAGCATGGCGGAAAGCTGTTTGCAAAACAAATAAAGCTGCTTTTTTCTTATACCCCTGTACTTTAATCTATCCGGAAGCCCCGGGGAAAGGCATCTGAACACCCATACGGTTAAAAGGCCTTTTTCCTTCAAAGTCATGGCTGCACCAACACTGCTGCTCGCACTGAGAAACCCGAAGGTATAACAGCCTGTTTTTTTTCGGGCGCGGTATACATAAGTGGCCATACAATTCACCATAAAATAAACAATACTAAAAAATATATAATAGTAGCATTTTTGTCATCCCAGGAATAATGTGGAATAGTCACTCACATTTACATTTTGCCTCCTGTCCGGGTATAATCCCGGACATTTTTTTCTGTCTGTTTAACAGGAGAATACTTGAAATTTATCACATGAAAGGGAAAAAATAAATATAATGGGACTAAAATCCCGCTTTTGCGTCATAATCTACCAAAAGGGCCTTCGGCCCTATCTTTATTCTTAAAGGGGCTGCCGCCCCTCGGGACTATCGGTCCCTCACCCCGATCTAAGGACAGGGGACACACCTCTCTTTTGGGTCTAACTCTGAGGTCGGAGGAATGTCCCCAAATATTATCCACTTGGATAATTTCCTATCTCTTAAAAATCCACGGCACATATCTTCCTGATCTGGAATTAGAAAGCCACTAAAAGGCTAAAATTATGTTTGACTTCACGCCTCAGATTTTGTATACTTATCATTGTCAGCGGTGCGGGGTCTTATCGCAAAGCCGCTTGGCAAGCACATGGAGCTGTGGTGTAGTGGTTAACATGCCGGCCTGTCAAGCCGGAGATCGCGGGTTCAAGTCCCGTCAGCTCCGCCATAATTTGCCACGGTAGCTCAGTTGGTAGAGCAGCGGACTGAAAATCCGCGTGTCGCTGGTTCGATTCCGGCCCGTGGCACCAACTTGACAAATCGACGTGGCATAATATAATCTATATTTGAATTTATGTGTGCGGAAGTAGCTCAGTGGTAGAGCATCGCCTTGCCAAGGCGAGGGTCGCGAGTTCGAATCTCGTCTTCCGCTCCATTTTATGTGGCGACATAGCCAAGTGGTAAGGCAGAGGACTGCAAATCCTCCATCCCCCGGTTCAAATCCGGGTGTCGCCTCCAAAGCATTGAAAACCCGCATAAGACATGGGTTTCAGAGCCACCTACCGAAAGAGGTAGGTGGCTCTGCGTTTTTGACGGCAGAGGACTTGCAACACGAGGACTAATTGTCAGACAATAAATCCCCCGCCGCTTTAGCGGAATAAAATCCGACAATAGATTAACCATGTTAGTGCAACAATCGTTTATCAACAAACTGATTGAACAATCAAAACCATGTTCCATTACGGTAAATGAGGAGTCGTAGAAATCCCTGTGTTTACTATATGAAATAGGCCCCGTTGACATTGTCTGTAAAACTACTTTTTTAGCTGAAGGGCAATGATGTTTCTGACTTTTTCCGGCAGCTGATCGATTTCTTCTTTGCTTAGACCTGCGGTGGACACCGGCTCAGAAATAAACACCTCTACAACAGCCGGTTTGATCAGCCCACCGTTGGCTTCCATAATATTATAGGATCCTTTGATGGTTACCGGCACAATGGGTACTTCCGCCCTAGTAGCAAGTTTGAAACTACCAAGCTTAAATTCACCCAATTGATCCCCCCGGCTTCTGGTGCCTTCGGGGAAAATTACCTGAGAATAACCCTGCTTCAGACGGGCAACCCCTTCTTGTATAGCCTTTAATCCGGCCCGGGCACTGCTCCTGTCCAGAAAAACACAGTTCATATAATACATCCAACTGCTGATAAGGGGTAATTTCTTTAATTCCTTCTTAGCTATAAAAGCTTTTGGCTTATCAATAAAACCCAATAAAATAGGAATATCAAAGTTTCCTTGGTGGTTGCTGATAAAAACCACTCCCCCCCGGGGTGAAATATGTTCCTTTCCTGTCACAATAACTTTGGAACCGCTTAAGTTTACCATGGACCGGGCCCATTTTTTTACGATACGATCTACCTCCCGGTCCCGTTTCTCAATTTTTTTAGCACGATGCAAAGCTCTTACTTTTATCAAACTTGGCAGGATTAAAATAAGAAAACACCAAAAATAAATGAACCAGATTATTGTTCTTAGCATATTATTTTCCCTTCTCTCACATCCTCATCACTCCACACCAGGTCACAGACAAACCCCTCCACGTCTCATACCGGAGCCGAGGCTCAAACCAAAAGTGACAGCGGAACCATTATGGGTACCGCTATATAGAACAGGTGCTGGTGGGGATGGTTAAAAAAGCCAACGTCGAAGTATTTTACTCAAAAATACATAAACAACAGTCATTCACTAGACATTATTTACATAGCACTAAACCGCTGGCGCGGTGGTCTCTGTATTTTTAAGCCGTTTCGATGAACTGGTGTGTTTCCGGAAGTTACAATTCCGAGCACTGCAGAACTTAATAATTACCAGCTTGTTTAAGTTTTATTTCCAGTTTAATGGAGTGGAACCATTGACGATGAGGGTAAGCATGGTAGCCTTTTAGGGGCGATGTCATAAGGATTTTAGCCTTCACCCCCGGACACCGAACCATTCTTGTGGAGGTTCGTCGCTAATGGGAAACTGGAAATAAAACTGGAAGAAAAACGGAAGCTAAGCGCTACCCTTCCATATTGCCAAACACAACTTATGCTACAAAAAGTCAGTTCATTTTAATTGATTTCCTTTAAAATAAAGCTAATTCGATTTTAAAGGAGATGTTTAAACCATGACAAAGGAACAGGTTTTAGAGAGGCTGAAATTCGACGTAGAACTCAGGGGGTTAAGCAAGCATACCAAGGCTGAGTACTATACCAAGGTTAAAATTTTTCAGGACCACTTTAATAAACCTGCAACTGAGCTAGGCGTAGAGGATGTTAGAGAGTTCCTCCATTATCTTACTACAAAAAAGAAGCTTGCTTCCGAATCGGTAAATACCTACAACAGCGGCCTTCGCTTTTTGTATGGCGTAACTTTGA
>LADO01000039.1 GCA_000961595.1 Peptococcaceae bacterium BRH_c4b | reverse complement strand
CGGGCGGGAAGGGACGGACAGCCTGCCAGGTGTTCCCTTTTGTTCACTCAGCGGGACCGGCAGTTGCAGGAGTGGATTATAGATAACGATGCCCTGGGCAAAGAAGATATTATTAATTTTTGGCGTGTGTACAGGGAATGCCTGCAGGGCGACGTGTCCGTAATTTCCTGTGCCGCCCTTGAGCAGAAGAATATTGATGAGACAAAAATAAGGCTTTTGCTGGCCATTTTGGAAAGGCTGCAGGTAGCCCGGCTGACCGACCGAAACGGGGACAGCCTGTATCTGGAAGCCGGTTCCCGCTCCCCCACCGGCCCGCTGATGAATAGTGTTCTGCATGAACTCAGGCAGCGAACTGCAGCCAGAAAAGAGAAGCTGGCGTCCATGCTGAACTGGATACACCACAGTGGCTGCCGTCGGTCCTTGCTTTTGAATTATTTCGGTGAATCCATGTCGGAGCGGGTGGAGGTGTGCTGTGACAACTGCCGGGACACCGGCAGCGGCAGAATGCCGGTGTCCCTTTTACCCCTGGAGATTTTTGCCGCCGTAAAAGAACTTCCCCGGCCCCTGGGACAAAAGAAGCTGACGGACGTGCTGAGAGGTTCCCGGGCACAGGATATCACCGGATGGGGGTACCACAATCTGGAGTGTTACGGCAAATTGTCCAGCCATTCCGCCGCAGCGGTCCGCGGGCTGATCAACCAGTTAATAGGGGACGGCTTTCTGGGGGTGGCAGGGGATGAATATCCGGTGGTGGTGCTGACGCCCCGGGGCGATGATATACTTAAAAGTGGTGAAGCGCTACCGGTGAGGGATGTATTTTTGCCCGGGGTAAAAAACTCTGCTAGCACTGGCGCGGAAGTACAGCCCGGGGACGGGGAACTGCTGGCCAGGCTGAAGGATTTCAGGACCGGGTTGGCCCGTCAAGAGTCAATGCCGCCATATGTGTTCTTCCATGACAGGGTCCTGGTAGAATTGGCCGACAGGAAGCCGCTTACCCGGGCGGAATTGATGAAGGTTAAAGGGCTTGGCGAAAAAAAGATAGCCAGATTCGGGGAGCAGTTGCTAAATATTATCCGGACCTGTGCCGGTGGTCATGCAACCGGCCCGGACGGGGCGGGTCAGGCTGGAGCACCCGCCGGGGCGGAGATTGAGGCAATCTCCAGGGCCGTAAGGGGCTCGTCAGTGGCGGACAATATTGAAACTCTTTTCAAAGAGGGTTTGTCAGTGGAGGCTATTGCCTGCCGGTCAGGTTTTCCGGAAGACGTGGTGGAGGGTTATCTGGCGGGGCTGGTGGCGGAAAACAGGATTAATATCGACGATCTGGTGCCGTGGCCTATGCGCCGGCAGATATATCTGGCCATGGAGCAGGCGGGCATCAAAAGGCCGGCTGCCATTAGGCAACTGCTGCCGGAAAGCATACCCGGCAGCGCAATCCTATACGTCCGGGCCTGTCTTTTGAAAGACGGGAGACTGCAGGCGGAAGACGATACAGAATGAATAGTCCTGTGCCGTTGGTCTGGCCGGAACATAAATGTAAATGTAAATGTAGATGAATGTAACTCGTCAATTGACTTGAGTAAATCCGTGCTTTCGCAGGCCAGGTAGACTCGCTCAACATCTGTGTCGGTCAGCATAGAACCGCTATTGTTCGTATTACGTCTTTGAGTAATGCCGGATTGCACTTCTATAACCGCAGGCCCTACTCTTATAAGTAACCCGTTCCCCTGGCTGGTGGGGCACAGGTCATTTATTTCCACCGACATCCACTGTGTCGGCATGATGGTAGGGTTATCTACAGGCTTAATCTTTTTAACTTAACCACCGGGAAGTCCCCATCCTGAGCCTTCCTTGTTCGCGTAGCGAGAGTGAAGGGTGGGGATGAAAGGCGAGCATGCCTTACAGGGAACTCTTGTTCTGTCTTTAATTATCTGGTATAATATAGTTAGTTCTTTGACAACTGATATAGGGTTGTAGCAGGTCATGGGTTGCTACGTAAAATCAGTTCCTAAAATAGCCGGGTGTATTTTGTCAACCTTTTGCGGTACCAGGATGACTTACCGTGTTCAAGTCCGGCCTAAAGAAACTAAAACGTTGGGTAGTAGGTCAGGAACTGGCCGAATCGATGCCTGGGGAGTTAGGCCCGTTGGGGCTTACGATGAACCAGGAAGCTCCGAAACTTTGCTTATCTTATGGAAGCCCCTTCCTAAGTGTAGCGAAGGGAGGGGTTGTTCACGCCAATACCATAGTTGATTAGATTTTTAATAGGCCCGTGTTTCCGTAAGGCCAGGGGCAGGCCAACGCTGACCTTTTGCCCGGGCAGGCTAACACAGGCCTCACTAATGTAAAGGGCTACGCAAGCGGCCAAAAACATGGTCATGCTGCTGTTTTCTTGGGATTTGATTTTTTTGCTAATTTTTCTTTTGAACGAAGGATCACCATAATAAATGCAAAAGTTGTCAAAAGCAAACCAATTAAAATTGCGATTGTTGCTCCTACTACGAAAGCAGAAACATAAAACACTTGATTTATCCCTGCAGGGGTTTTAAGAGCTAACCCTAAAAAAATTGAATTCGCGCCGATTATAAATTGAAGTTGATAAATAATATGTCCGGCTAAAACTAATGGAATAAAAGCAAAAACTAACTTAATCCGCCTAGATGTTGCTTTTGTTTTAAAAGGCTTAGCAATAAGCCATGTAATCAAACCAGCACTAACTGCAGTTCCCCAGTAAGTAAGACTGAACCATAAGCGCCATACGGAAACTGGCCATATCGATTGCAGTGCCTCAAAATAATTAAGCGGGACTAAAACGGCCAAAGTTACTCCGATAAAGAGAGCAAAACCTTGGTTAACCCTAACTAAGTGCCATACTTCCCTAGCTGGAACCCGAAGATTTAATTGAACCGAACCATTAGGACAATTGCGCACACAATTAAAACAAAGCTTACAAGCGAGATTATTATCAACGTACGGTAAATGTTGGAACATCGGACACCCAGGAATACTTCCATTACCAACATAGCACTCGTTAGTCGTACATTTGTTAAGACAAACCGTGGGATCCGCTCTTATTTCAAGTGCAGAACCGATAGAAGCGGTACCCACAAATCCTCCGAGGGGGCAAAGGTAGCGGCACCATGTATGACGGGTAAAAATAATACCCACAATTATTGCGGCTAGCTGGATAGAGAATAAAAGTATTACAGTATTTTTTGGACTAGATCGCATCCCAAAAACAATTTCTGTCCAGAAGATAAAAAGAAATAAAAAAGTAATAAACAGATAATCATACTTTTTTAATAAATTTGGAACAGGTTTATTCAAGTGTAACTTTTTTTGGACAAACTCCATAATAAACGCAAAGGGGCAAACAGTACACCATACTCTCCCCAAAAAAGGTGAAATTATTGCTAAAGCAGGCCACCATAAACACCAAACTAAAGTAAAAATTAAGTTATCAATAGCTACTTTGGGAGCCAGCAGTAATAATAAAATTATGGATATAAAAATAGTTGCAGTAAAACGCCTAAGCCAAGAAATAAGCACTCCTTTTTTAAATATGTTTTCAATACTTGGCCACAAAAGAAAATTAACCGTGCTTCCAATTTTTTCAGCAGTAGGACCAAAAAAAATGTGCTCCAGCTCAATTGAATTATCTTCAGCCAGAAAGAATGCCCTTTCCATCACTTGAATTAACTCAGTTACATTTCCTTGTCGATAATTATGGGAAAGAAGCAACTTAATCGCTTCTTTATTGAGAACAGGGCTTGTCCTATGATGCTTAAGGGCTAGTTTTTCTAAAATACCCTGGGCTATGATTGGGATATCCCTTTTTCGTTCGCGTAACGGTGTAATTGTATAAGTTTGGCTAAAGTACTCTCTTAATTCCGGTATAATCTTAGGGGACAATTGCTCTGGGTTCCCTTGTAAGCTAGCTATCACAAGGCAGTTCAGCTTATTCAGTTTTAGGCATTCAGCCAGTTTTAGTTGAGCTCTGGGAGAAATTTTATTTATTTCCCGTAACAATAATGTTCCATTCTCGACTATTCCAAAAAGATTAAACGATGCTGAAGTATCATCTTCACCAGCTTCAAATATCATATCGCTCCACTGCTGATCAAAATAACGCCCATCAACAACTACAAAGGTTGCCGATTCCCCAAACCTATGTTTATGTAAATACCAAGCCAGCATTTGCCGGCCTGTACCTCGTTCACCAATTAAAAACAAGTTTTCCTTCGTGTAAACTAGCTCAGCAATTTTATTTTCAATTTCCTTTGTCGTTCGAACACTTCCCCAAATCCCGTAAAATTTATCCTCATACTGGGTAAGCTGCAGAGTTGAACGTAAAAAATCTTTATATTTGGCATCCAATATTTCACGATTAGCATCATTTAAATTATTGTATAGATGTTCAATAAATTTTTGATAAAGTTTAGGCCATTTTGTGAGCATTCGAGCAAAATTTTCAGCATTTAATACTAAAACACGGCAATCTTCTAAACACCGAACCGTCGTTGGTGCAGGTTTTCCGGTGAACAGAGAGATTTCACCGAAGGTATCATAAGGGCCGAAGGAATTAACTTTCCAGAAATTACTTCCCTGCGTCGAAACTAACGCTTCAGCTTGTCCTTTAATTAAAACATAATAATAGTGCTCCGTCTGGCCTCGCTTTATGATATCAGCGCCTTGTTCATGCTCCTGCCACTTAAAGTCATTCGCTAGTTCACTTAATTCATGGGAAGTAAGATCGGCAAAAAATCGAACCTTAGATAAGGAATACAGTTTTTCAGTAATCATAGAACCTCCAATACCCAATCCCTTATTTCAATAAATTATCCTGACTTTATCAGTTTACCTGGCGTAAACCCGATGAAACGGAATTGTTCTATTTCTGGTTTTTGGCGAAGTAGGCTGCCGCCTTTTTTAAGATAGCGTTTTCCTCTTTTAAATCCATAATTTCTTTGGCGTAGCATGCGCAACTAATCGTCAGCCTCGTGCAGGTAGCCACTGCCGGGAAAGGCCTGGTTGCCGTGTTTACCAACTTGCTAATCCACCCATGTAACGTGTTAGGGCTTAAGTCTAGTTCCCGGGCTACCTCAGTGGCAGACTTTCCGCTTTCCTTAACACGATTGACCGCCATCATCTTATATTCTTTATTAAACTTCCTCATTTAGGGCACCTCCGTGATTTATTGTATCACACGTTCTGCGTGTCCATAAAATCGCGGTAAGGTCATCCAGTAATTAACAAAAACTTGATAAACAAGGAAATATAATAGAAAGCAACCCAGAGTTTTAGAATATGATGGGATATGGCGAAGAATCGTTATTTGAAGGAAAGGAGGCTTATGTTTGGGCAATAACCTCGCCCCTGTTGGATAACAATGGAAATGTTGTTGGGGCTAAATTAAGTGATGTATTCAAGGAAGCAGATAACAAGATGTACCGGGAAAAGCTACACCGCAGTCAAAGCGCTTGCAGTGCCATCGTACAGATTCTTATGAAAGCGTTAGAGGCAAGGGATTATATTACTGAGGGCCATGCTGATCGATTGCAAAACCTGGTGGTAGATTTGGCTATGGCTATTGAGCTGCCGGAACACAGGATAACCTCCTCGTGGCTAAAAAAGTAGCCACTCAACTTCCTTGGCGGAAGAAGAGTGGTTTTTTCTTGCCAAAATAGTTTACGTATGGAAGGGAAAAAACCGGTGGCGGAAGAATGCAACAATAAAGTCAAAAAGTTCGGGTGATGTTTTTTGCGTTTTTTGCATACTTCCGACTGGCACCTGGGACGCAGCCTGGAAGGGCGCAGCCGTTCCAGCGAACAGGAAGAATTTGTCGATGAGATATGCCGTATCGCCTCAGACCAGCAGGTCGATGCGGTTTTGCTGGCCGGGGACGTCTTTGACAGTTCCAATCCTTCCGCTGCTGCAGAACAGCTTTTTTATAGCGCACTGCACAGGCTTTCCGACGGTGGCAGGCGGGGGGTGGTGGTGATTGCCGGCAACCATGACAATCCTGAGCGGCTGGTGGCCGCGACCCCTCTGGCCGGCAGTCAGGGCATTTTTCTGCTGGGACTGCCGGGACAGGAGGCAGTTGGTTCTGAAGCTGCCACAGGCGGGGTCAGGTTGTTGACTGGCGGGCAGTCCTGGCTGGAACTGGCGGTGCCGGGATGCGCCCACAGCGCAGTTATACTGGCTCTGCCCTATCCCTCCGAGTCCCGGCTGAAGGATATGCTGCAGTCCTCCCTGGACGATGAGTATACCCTCAGGGAAGAGTATTCGCAGCGGGTTGGCTATATATTTAGGAATTTGTCGGGCAACTGCCGGGATGATGCGGTGAATATCGCCATGAGCCATATTTTCGTGCTGGGAGGGGCCGCCAGTGATTCCGAGAGGCCCATATTCTCCGTGGGAGGGGCGTGCACCGTAGACCCCCTGATGCTGCCGGACATGGTCCAGTACACCGGCCTGGGCCACCTGCACCGGCCCCAGGCCGTCGCCGGCAGTCCCAGTGCCTGCCGCTACAGCGGTTCCCCCCTGGCCTACAGCTTTTCCGAGAGCGGCCAGTCAAAATCTGTGTTAATTGTGGATGTATTGCCCGGTGGCGTCCCGGCAGTAACGGAGATACCGTTATGCTCAGGCCGGCCTCTGGTCAGGTGGCGGGCTGACGGGGGTTTGCCCGAGGTGTACCGCTGGCTGGATGAGGGCAGGGACACAAGGGGCTGGATTGATCTGGAGATTAGTCTGGACAACCCCCTGACCATGCAGGACATACACGCTTTGAGAAAGGCCTGCCCGCGTTTTGTGGACATACGTCCGGTCTACAAGTTTGATGGGCTGGGAGAAGTCCGGGAATCAAGGGCAGGTCTGCCTATAGACCAGTTATTTGTCAGTTACTACAAGCAGAGATTCGCCTCCGCGCCGGATGAAAAACTGGTCGAATTGTTCATGGAACTGCTGGGGGAGGGCGTTTTGGATGATGAAGAAACAGCAGCGGGAGGTATGCAGCTATGAAGCCCGTAATGCTGAAGCTGGCCGGTCTGCATAGTTTCCGGGAAGCCCAGACGGTGGATTTTGAAAAACTGGGCGAGGCCGGCCTGTTTGGTATTTTCGGACCCACCGGCAGTGGCAAATCCACCGTGCTGGATGCCGTTACCCTGGCCCTTTACGGCCTGGTGGAAAGGGCCGGCGGCAGGAACCAGGGTATAGTCAACCATGCCGAGGAAAGGGTGCTGGTGGAATTTACCTTTGAGCTGGCCGACCCGGAGGGCATAAAAAGATACCGGGTGGAGCGTGTTTATAAGCGTACCGGGGAGAATACGGTGGCTGCGGCCAACAGCAGGCTGGTGGAATATACCGGCGGGGCGGAAATAGTGCTGGCGGAAAAAAGCAGGGTTACCGATGCCGTGGTGGAGATTCTGGGCCTTTCGGCGGATGATTTTACCCGGGCGGTGGTGCTGCCCCAGGGAAAATTTGCTGAGTTCTTATCTCTTAAGCCCAGGGATCGCCGGCAGATGCTGCAAAGGCTGTTCGGCCTACAGGATTACGGGGACAGGTTTATAAGCAAGCTAAAAAACAGGCTAAACTTGGCAAAAATAGAAAAAGAAAATATTCTTGGAGAAAAAGAGGGTCTTGGTGAGGCTTCGGATCAGGCTGTGACGGCGGCTCTTGAAAAGCTCGGGGAAGCCAGGGAAATAGTAAGACAGGCCGGACTTAAAAAAGAAAGGCTGGGGGTTCTGCACGGTGAGATGCAGCAGGTGTGGAACTGGCAGAGTGAACTGGAAGGGGTAATGAATGCCCTGCAAAAACAGGATACACGCCAGACTGAGATAAATCTTATAGAAAAAAAGCTGGAACTGGGCAGCCGGGCGGAAAGGGTGGCGCCTTACCTGACGGAGGAGCAGCGGGACAGCGAAGCTTATGATAAGTCCGAAGCGGATCTGGAGTATTCCCGGAGCCAACTGGACGGGGCCGTATTGCTGGCAGGGGAGGCCGGTGAAAAACTGCGGGCGGCAGAAGCTCTAAGACAAAGCCGGGAGTCGCTGCTGCTGGAGCAAAGGTCTCAATTGATCCGGGCCGAAAAATTAGAACCGGACTGCCTGCTGCTGCAGGAGCAATTGAAGATTATAACAGACGAAGGCAACAGCAAAATAGGGGAGAAGAAAAATCTTGCGGAAAACCTGGAAAAGCTGACCATAGATAAGAGGGAGCTGGAGGAGAAACTTGAGCATATCAGGGTGCAATTAAAAAACTGTTTTGTTGAGCCGGATCGGCGGCGTCAGGTAGCCAATGCTTTGACAGCTCTGAAAAATTACCGGAACGCGCAAAAAGAAGCGGAGCACTGGGAAAGAATCACCAGGGACAAGGAACAGGAATTAAACAAGGCGGCCGGATTAAAAAGAGCGGCTGAAGGTACCTTGCTACAGCGGAAAGGCATGCTGCAGGAAGCCCTCGTCAGGGAAAAAGCTATCCTGGAACATTGTCCGGAGCAGGGCGAAGAAATAAACTCTGCCGTGCAGGAGTTAGAAAGGCTACGCTCCCGGGCGGAAAATTATATCAGGTGCAGCAGGGAAATGAATGACGCCGGGGCGGAGGTGCTAAGGCGGCGCGGGGAATATGCTACCCTGGCATTACTGGCCCGGGAGGCGGCAGGGCAATTGGCCCTGATCACGGGACAGCTTGGGGAGGCCGGGAAGGCAACAGGCAGGCTGCAGGCGGCCCTGGAGGAAGGCCGTAACCGGGACATGGCCCGCCATCTGGCCCAATCCCTCCAGCAAGGCAAGCCTTGCCCTGTTTGCGGGTCTATCGTGCACCCGGCGCCGGTACCCGGTGACGGAGTGGAAGGGTTAAGGAGTCTGGAAATTGAGCTGCGACATGCCCGGGACGCCGAAGTCCGGTGGCAGCAGGAATATGTCCGGACCCAGCGCCTGGAAACAGCTGCCGCCACAAAGGCCCGGAACGCCGCAGACATACTGGGTGAGGCAGAGAAGTCCCTGACGGGGAAAGAGGAGCTTGCTGGACTGGCCGGAGAGAAAGTTCCCCGGGTCTGGGCGGGGCTGCAGGAAGAGGATATAGCGGCAGAGCTGGCTGCTCGGGAAGCCGTCCTCCAGCAGCACCGCCGGGCGTTGCTGGAGTGGGAGCGGGAATCCCGGGAAAGTAAGCAGCAGCTGGAGGATAAGCAAAAAGTGCATCAGGCTGCCAGTCTGGAGCTGGTCAGGGCTGAGGAGATGGCAAAAGGGGCCGCGCACGCTCTGGAGGAGTCCCGGCGCAGGATGAATACCCTGGCTGGGGAGAGGGCGGTGCTGTTTGCTGTACTGGACAGTGTCCGGGGAGATATGGCGCCTCACGAAATAGAGGATGTGCAAAAGGAAATTGAGGTCCGGGATGCCCGCTCCGCTGATGTTGACAGGCAGCGGGAGGATGTGGAAAGCCGCCTGGCGGTTCTGCTTGGGGAAATTGAAAGTCATGCCGCCCGCAGAAACGGCTTGCTGGTGGAAATATCCGGTCTGCGGGAAAAAACTGAAGCTTTAAAACAGCAGCTGGCCGAAAAGGAATCTGAACTGGCGGCGATCACTGGCGGCTGGCCGGCCACCACTGTAAAGGGAGAAGTGGAAAAGAAACTACGGGATTTACAGCAACGGGAGCAGGAAGCCCGCCGTGCTGATAAAGGGGCTGTCAGGGAAAGAGGACTAAGGGAGCAGAAATTGGCCGCTGCCACCAGTTCTCTGGAGGCGGCCCGGCAAAACCTGGTGGAGAGCCGGGAAAAGCTATGCAGCATGCTGGAAAAGACGGGTTTTGCCGATGGCGGGCAGGCCGCAGCGGCACTGCTGGATGAACCGATCAGGGAGAGTATGGCCGCTGAGGTGCAAAACTTCAGAGAGCAAAGGCAAAATCTGATCCGGCAGAGCAGTCAGTTAGAAAACTGTTTACAGGGAAGAAAACTTACTCCTGAGGAATGGCAGGAATTACAGGATAATTTCGCCGTCTCCCGCCGGGAATATGACGGCGGGCTGCTGGAACTGGGGGCTGTGGAAAAGGAATACACCAGGACAGTAGCCAATAATAACAGGTGGAAGGTGCTGGAGGCCAGATTGCTGGAACTGGTGGATCTTCAGGGCCGTCTGGAATTGCTGGAGAAGCTGTTCCGGGGCAACGCCTTTGTGGAGTACCTGGCGGAAGAGCAACTGGGCAACGTGGCTCTGGATGCTTCAGTACGCCTGGGCAGGATTACCGGCTACCGGTATGCCCTGGAGGTAGATTCAGAGGGTGGCTTTGTCATGAGGGACGACGGCAACGGGGGTGTTAAAAGACCGGTGAGTACCCTTTCCGGTGGGGAAATATTTATTACTTCGCTATCCCTGGCCCTGGCCCTGTCCGCCCAGCTGCAGTTAAAAGGCCGTTATCCCCTGGAGTTTTTCTTCCTGGACGAAGGTTTCGGCACACTGGACCCAGAGCTGCTGGAAACGGTTATGACCGCACTGGAGCAGTTGCGCCAGGAACACCTGACCATCGGGATAATAAGCCATGTGCCGGAGCTAAAAAACAGGATGCCCAGGCGCCTGGTGGTACAGCCTGCGCAGTTGTCCGGCGACGGCAGCAGGTTAACCTTTGAAATGGCTTAAACTGTTGCAAAGATAACTAATAATGCAAAAAGCCCTGCCGGCCTAAGTAGCCTGCAGGGCTATGATAGTTTTTGCCAAGAATATTTAAAAACTGTTACAATCCCTTGGACTGCAGGTAAAGGGCAGTGTCAATCACCCTGTTGGAGTAACCTGACTCATTATCGTACCAGGATATAACCTTCACCATATTGCCGTCTATGAGCATGGTGGAAAGGGAGTCGACAATGGATGAATGGGGGTTGCCGTTGTAGTCGATGGATACCAGGGGAGCTTCGCTGTAATCCATGATGCCCTTCAGTTCTCCCTCCGCGGCTGCTTTGAGGGCGGCGTTTACCTCTTCCACAGTGGTAGTCTTCTCTAGTTGGGCCACCAAGTCCACCACGGATACATTGGGGGTGGGAACCCGCATGGACATGCCGTTCAGTTTTCCTTTCAGCTCGGGCAGCACCAGTGCCACAGCCTTGGCCGCTCCCGTGGTGGTGGGTATGATGGACACGGAGGCAGCTCTGGCCCGGCGCAGATCTTTGTGCGGCAGGTCCAGTATCTGCTGGTCGTTGGTGTAGGAGTGCACGGTGGTCATCATTCCATGCACGATGCCGAATTTCTGGTGCAGCACCTTGGCGAAGGGGGCCAGGCAGTTGGTGGTGCAGGAGGCGCAGGACAGCACGTTATGTTTGGCGGGATCGTATTTCTCCTCGTTAACTCCCATAACAATGGTTATGTCCTCGTTTTTGGCCGGTGCGGAAATAAGCACCTTTTTGGCGCCGCCCTGTAGATGGGCTGCTGCTTTGTCCCGCTCGGTAAAAAGCCCGGTGGATTCAACCACGATTTCCACGCCCAAATCTCTCCAGGGTATATTGGCCGGGTCTTTTTCCGCGTACACCCGTACTTCTTTATTGCCTACGGTAAAACCGTTTTCGTTGGCCTTCACGTCTTCGGATAATATGCCGTGCACCGAATCATACTTTAAAAGATGAGCCAGGGTTGCGGCGCTGGTGAGGTCGTTGACAGCCACTATCTGCAGTTTGTCGGGAAACTTCATGGCGGCCCTGTACACATTGCGGCCTATGCGGCCAAAACCGTTAATACCAATTTTCAGTGTCATGAACAGCACTCCTTTATTTATTGTTTATTTTTCTTAATTGCCTGGCATAATTTTATGATGCAAATCTATCGTTATTTTCAGCAAACTACCCGCTCAGTATATTGTTAGCAGTAATAGTACTTTTTAAAAGTCCGTTAGAAGTATTCCTCAAGATACAGTATACTGTATGAAATAAGATATTACCATCATTTTCATGTGAGATTGTAACACAAAATAGTAATTAATTCAATAAAAATGATGGCATTATTGTTAATTGTGATGCATAATAGAATGTGGTGGCATATATTGTGATCCATGGTAAAATTAAACAGGACAGGTTGTGATTTTGTCAGGGGCGACTGGAGTCCTGATTAACTATTCATTTATAGCTGGCAACAATTGCCGGCTATATTTCAGTGGCGGGTTGTCCATAATACTGTCATCGGGTTCGCAATGGCCGGGCCAAGATTGTTGCAGGGTCGTAACGGCTCTGTAACAGCCGGAGGGAAGACTAGTGGATGTTCCGGCAGGCTGTATGGCAGTCCTAAAGATTGTCATATGGTCGTAAGGGATGTTCACTGGCCGGGCTAAGATTATCATGGATGTTGATGTTTTATTTTGCCGCAGCAGTTGCGGTTTATAAACAGGGATTTGTGGCAGTCGAGAGATTGTCACAGGTCTTAATAAATATTCATGATAGTCAAGCAAAGGTCATTGCAGGTGTCGTAATGATCTGTTGTAGTCGAAAGATTGCAGTAGGTTGCGCAGATACTTGTAGTGGCTGTAGCGCAGGTCATTGCGGGTTCATTATAAACCCTCCGTCCCTTTGGGGCGGAGGGTTTATTAAGTTTATGCGACAGTTTCCGGAGGCAATCGTTTGTTAAAAGCATTTAGCCGGAGCAGGAAAATATAAGCTCCGGGGCGAAGTATATATTGCGAAATATGCAAGAGAAGTGTGGTTTATGTCTGTAGGTATTCTAATAGATTTTGATGATACACTGGTTCAGACCACGCTATACTTCGAAATGGCCAGGGAAAAATATGCCCGGTACATGGTGAAGCTGGGGTTTCCCCTGGAAGAGGTGCTGGATGTACTGGACCGGGCGGATATTGAGAATGTTCATAAATACGGCGGTTTTTTGAAAGAATGTTTTCCTTACGCCATGGCGCAAACCTATGACCACTTTTGTAATATAAAGAAAATTAAGGCAAGTGATGATGCCAGGCGTAAAGTTGAGGATATGGGTTGGTGGGTTTTTGACCAGCCGCCGGTACTGATACCCGGTGTGGGGGAGGCGCTGGAAGAACTGTCTGCGGATTACCCTCTTTATCTTGCCACCAAAGGTGATCCCTCCGTTCAATTGGAGAGAGTGACCAGGAGCGGTCTGACACCTTTTTTTGAAAAAATTTATGTACTAAAAGAAAAGACCCACCGGGAATATGCTGAAATTGCCGGTGCCCACATGTTAATCCCCGGTTCCTCCTGGGTAGTGGGGAACAGCATAAAATCGGATATAAACCCAGGTCTGAAGGCAGGTTTTAACTGTATATATATTCCTAACCAGTACACCTGGCACCATGAAATGGAGGAGCCGCTGGGAGGTCACCATACCCTTGAAACCATTTCAGGAGTACCTTCATTAGTCAGAGGTTCATGATCAACACCAAATGGCTTTTTTGGTAAATCTAATCAATGGATAACTGGCGAATTACAAATTTTATAAGCTGGCGGACCATTTATATAAACCTGCAGGAAAAAAAATAAAAATAAAGAATAAGTGATAACCGGTTTGCTATTGGAGGGGTGTCTTGGTGAGCAAAAAGGTGCTGATTGTGGTGGACATGCTGAATGATTTTATCAATCAGGACGGAGCTCTTAGCTGTGGACGACAGGCGTTGGACATAGTTCCCCTGGTGCTGGAAAAGATTGGGGAGTATGTAAAAGAAGGGCTGCCGGTCATATTTGTCATGGATGCCCATGACCCCGAGGACCTTGAATTTAAACGGTTCCCGGTACATTGCGTGTATGGAACACCAGGCGCCCGCCTGATTAAAGAAATAGAGCATGAGGTGGAAGAGCATTCCTTCGCCATAAAAGTTTTAAAAAGCAGGTACAGCGGTTTTTTCCGTACCAACTTAAACACTATCATCAGGGATTTGGATCCCGGGCTGGTGGAAGTGGTAGGGGTTTGCACCAATATTTGTGTTCTGTATACCGTGGAAGAACTGTGCAACCGGAATTACAGGGTAGTTGTGTACAGGAACGGTGTAACCTCATTTGACATGGACGCCCACAAGTGGGCGCTAAAACAGATGGAAACCGTACTGGGGGCTGAGGTTGTTTAAGCAGGCCGGGCATGTTTGGGATACCACATTTGTTTGTAAGCCGAGGTGTGAGATGACCATGAAAAACAGGACTATAAAGAAATACAGAGGAAATATTACTGCGGCTTACGGGGCGGACCTATGTTCTTTTGGGGTGACTGGTATTCCGAACCTTTTGTTGAAGCACTACAAGGGCATGGGCATCAGTGACGGTGAAATGATGCTGCTGATCCAGATGCTCCGTTTGCGTCACGAAGATAAGGAGCATTACCCCACGCCTGAGATCTTGTGCTGCTATCTTTCCGGTAATGCCGAAGAAATACGGGAGGCGCTTGGTTCATTGCAGGCCAAGGATATGCTTGCCCTTACCCACTATTATGACGAATTGGCTGACGAGGTTAAAACCGGCTACGATTTCGAACCTCTTTTTGAAAAGCTCTCTGATTTCTGGGCCAGCGCCAGGGTAAAGGAGATAGAAAAAGCCAACCAGGCACTGGCCAGGGGCACCAGGAAAAAGGAAGAAATAGGCACTCTGTATCGTTCATTTGAAAAAGAATTCGGCCGGCCCCTTTCACCCATTGAGGTTGAAAAAATTGACCAGTGGTCGGTGCAGGCAGGGCCGCTGCTGGTGAGGGAAGCCCTTTCCCGCTCAGTCTTAATGGGGATAAGAAACTTTAAATATGTGGATTCGATTATTCTGGAGTGGGTGAAAAACAATCTCCGCACGGTGGAAGAGATTGAAGATTACGATAGACGTTTTAAAGACAGACATGCCGGCGGGGGACGCCGCCAGCCCAAGGTTGCCGCGGCAGACGATGAAAAATCACCGGATCATAAAAAAAGAGAGTTAATCAAACAATTATACATGAGCTAAAACAGCTGGCTTATCCACCAGCTGTTTGATATAAGGGGAAGTGTTAGATGGCTGAGGAATGCGCTTTATGTCAGGGGCGGGGGCTGGTCTTTAAGGATAATTATGCTATGCCCTGCCGCTGTGCTAAAGAAAAGATGCTGGAGAATTTATACAGACAGTCATGTGTGCCACCTGCTGTAAGAAATTTTACTTTTAATAGCTTTGATTTTAAATATTATCCCAAAACAAAGACTGATCCCGACAAGAGATTCAATTATTTGGAATCCGCACGTTTGACATATAATGCTGCCATGGACTTTGTTAAGAATTTTCCGGAAAAGAACGGGACCATAAGCGGGCTTGTATTCACCGGCCAGGTGGGTAGCGGTAAAACTTTTTTGGCATGTTGTATAGCCAATGCTTTACTGGAAAGAGGACATCCTGTTTTGTTTGCTGTGGTGCCGGACATGCTAGATCGAATCAGGGCTACTTATGATGCCGGCAAACAGATGGGGTATTCCGAGCAGGAAGTGATGGATGCTGCCCGGACAATACCGCTGCTTATTCTTGATGATCTCGGCGCCCACAATTATACAGACTGGACGCGTAATAAACTATATTCCATAATAAACTACCGTTTGAATTACTGTTTGCCGACAGTTATTACCACTAACATAAATTTGGAAAATCTGGAAGCCCACCTGGGTGAACGTACCACTTCGAGGATATTCCAGATGTGCCGGCCTTACCGGTTGCTGGTCGACGTGGATATTAGGATGTTGCAGGGACAGTAAATTGGGGACATTCCTTCGTGGAATTTGTTAATAAGTAAGGAACTAAGGGCAGCACCAGAAGGTGTGTCCCCTTACCTTTATAGGAGTAGCAATGAGCGGACAGCCATCTTCTAAAAATAAAAAAGTATTGCGCTGCGGCATTACCACCGGTGCCTGTGCCGCCGGCGCAGCTTATGCTGCCGCCCGGCTCCTCCACGGCGGGGAAACCCTCCGGGAGGCAGTTATCTACAACCCCAATGGCGATCCAATTAAAATTGATATAAAATCGGTGGAATTAATAGGGGACGGCGCCAGGGCTGTGGTGGTGAAGGACGGCGGAGATGACCCGGATGTTACCCACGGACTGGACATCGTGGTGGATATATTTCCCGCCTCCGCGGGGGGGGTAACCCTTAAGGGAGGTCCCGGGGTGGGCCGGGTTACCAGGCCAGGGCTGCAGGTGCCGGTGGGCCAGCCGGCCATAAACCCTGTGCCCGCCAGGATGATCGCTGCTGCCCTGGCCCGGGCGATGCCCGGTGATGCGGGGGTGGAGGTTATAATCAGCGTTCCCGGTGGGGAAGAGGTGGCCCCCCGTACATTAAACCCCAGGCTCGGCATCCTGGGGGGGATTTCCATACTGGGCACCAGCGGCATAGTGCGTCCCATGTCCGAGGAAGCCTTCAAGGAATCGCTGGTGCCTCTGGTCAGGCAGGCGGTGGCTTTGGGCCACCGGAGGGTTGTGCTGACACCGGGACGGATGGGGCAGCAGGCGGCGGAAAAGCAATACGGCTTTAATCCTGAAACAGTACTGGAAATGAGTAACTTTGTGGGTTTTATGCTGGATTGCTGCCTTGATCATGGTATAGAGGAAGTACTTCTGTGGGGGCATGTGGGCAAGCTGGTGAAGGTAGCCGGCGGCATATTCCACACCCACAGCAGAATGGCTGATGCCCGCAGGGAGATTATTGCCGCCCATGCTGCTTTGCACGGCGCGGACAGTAAGTTTGTCGGGGAGATTATGGGGGCCAATACCCTGGAAGGGCTGGTGGCCGATATGGAAAGCAGGGGGTTCGGCTTCCTGTTTAGCCACCTGGCCGAAATAGCCAGTAAAAAGGCCGGGGAACATATTAAAGGCTCCATGACCATAGGCACTGCCATGCTGGCCATGGACGGCAGGGTGCTGGGGCTGGACCGGGCCGCCAGGGATATCGGGGAGGCGCTGGGATGCACAAAATTACCGTGATCGGGGTCGGTCCCGGGGGGCGGGAAAGCCTTACCGGAGCGGCCCAGGCGGCCATTACCCGGGCGGATGTGCTGCTGGGTGGCAGGCGCCATCTGGAAACTTTTGCCTCCGGGGGCAGGGAGACCTTTACCCTGGCCAACAATTTAATTAATGCGGTACAATTTATCAAAGATAGAAGACACCTGCGTGTGGCCGTACTGGCCACCGGGGATCCCGGGATGTACGGGATACTGGATTTTCTGAGGCGGCATTTCGAGCCGGAGGACATTGAGGTTATACCCGGCATTAGTGCGGTGCAGGAGGCCTTTGCCAGGCTGGTCATGCCCTGGCAGGACGCGGTGATACTAAGCGCCCACGGCCGGGATACCGGAGCGCTGGTGGAGATTATCAAGAATAGCTCCAAGGTGGCAGTGCTGACCGGCCCGGAGTCGACCCCAGTCAGGCTGGCAGGGCTGCTGACGGAAGCAGGCTTGGGGGAGAGAGCGTCCTTTGTGTGCACTGACCTCACCCTGCCCGGCGAAAAGGTGACGGGTTTAAAAATTAAAGATTTGATCGGTTACCCCGAAGGGAACAGGCATAATTGCGTGATGGTGATTGTTGATGAGTAAAGTATGGGGGTACGCTTCTCCGGGTATTCCCGATGGTAACTTTATACGGGGTAAGGTTCCCATGACCAGGGAGGAAATCAGGGTGGTAACCCTGGCCAAGGCCCGGCTGGACCCCGGCATGATTATATGGGATGTGGGCAGCGGCACCGGGTCCATTTCCGTGGAAGCGGCCCGGCTGGCCTCAGGCGGCCGGGTATTCGCGGTGGAAAGATCCCCGGAGGGCCTGGAACTGACCCGTAAAAACGCGGAGCATTTCGGTCTGGACAATATAACCGTGGTGGCCGGTGAAGCCCCGGGCGCTCTAGGTAGCCTGCCGTCGCCGCACCGGGTTTTCGTGGGCGGCTCCGGGGGCAATCTGTCTGCTGTTATAGATATAGTTGAGACTAAACTGCTTCCCGGGGGCAGGCTGGTGATTAACGCTGTAAGTCTGGAAACCCTGGCGGGGGCCGTAGAACGCCTCAAGACCCCCTGGCAGACTGATATTATACAGATTTCAGCGGCCAGGGCCGAGAGGGTTGGAAAAAGTCATATTATGCGGGGATTAAATCCCGTTTACATTATTACCGCATGGAAAGAGGAGGAAGGGGATGACCGGTAAATTTTACGGTATCGGGGTTGGTCCCGGAAACCCTGAATTAATAACTATAAAGGCTTTCAGGATATTGCAGGAGACAGACGTAATCTGTGTGCCCAAGTCCTACGCCGACAGGGACAGCCTGGCACTTTTGGTGGTGAAGGGCTTTCTTAAAGAAGATATTAAAACACTGGAGCTTTCCTTTCCCATGTCTAAAGACCGCAAGGTGCTGGAAGAATCCTGGGCGGCTGCCGGGGAGTCGGTGGCGGCCCTGGTCCGGGAAGGTAAAATGGTGTCCTTTGTAACCATCGGGGACCCCCTGTTTTACAGTACATATGGCTATCTGCTGGCCCACCTTAAAAACAATCACCCGGAATTGCCGGTGGAGACAGTGCCGGGTATTACTGCCATGGCGGCTTGTTCCTCGCTTTTACAGCAGCCGCTGGTGGAGGGGGACGAAACCCTGGCGGTGGTGCCGGCGGCGTACGGTATAGAAACGCTCAGGGATATACTGGAAAAATTCGACAATGTAGTGATGATGAAGGTTAACCGGCGGCTGCCCGAAGTGGTGAAGCTGCTTAAAGACATGGGGCTGGGTAATAACGCCGTACTGTATAACCGCTGCGGCTATCCGGATGGCTTCTACGTTACAGACCTGGACGAACTGGACGGGGTAACAGTGGATTACATGTCACTCCTCATCGTGCGGAAAAGGGGGTAGGGTGGTGGTATATATTATCGGGGCCGGGCCGGGAGACCCGGAATTGATAACAGTTAAGGGACTCCGGCTGCTGGCCGGGGCTGATGTGGTCATCTATGCCGGCTCGCTGGTAAACCCGGAACTGCTGAAAAACTGCAGGCCCGGGGCGGAAATACACAACAGTGCCGGCATGACCCTGGACGAGGTGCTGGAAGTTATCCGGCACGCCCGCCTGGAGGGAAAAACAGTGGCCCGCCTGCATACCGGCGATCCCGCCCTTTATGGCGCCATCCAGGAACAGATGGACGCTCTTAAGGAAAATGACATACCCTTTGAGGTAATTCCCGGGGTGAGCTCATTCTTTGCCGCTGCGGCTGCGGTTCCCCACGAACTTACCCTGCCGGGAGTTACCCAGACGGTGATACTGACCCGCATGGAGGGAAGAACCCCGGTGCCGGAAAGGGAAAAGCTGGCATCCCTGGCCTCCCACCGCAGCACCATGTGCATTTTTCTGAGCGTTCAGCAGATCGAAGAGGTGGTGGACCAGCTAATCACCGGCGGATATCAGCCGGAAACCCCGGTGGTGGTGGTGGAAAAAGCTTCCTGGCCGGAACAGCGGCTGCTGCGGGGCGAATTGCAAAACATTGCTGGCTTGGTTAAAGCGGCCGGCATTACTAAAACGGCCCTGATCATGGTGGGGGACGTGTTTGGGGCGGAATATGACCGTTCCAAACTGTATGATCCCGGTTTTTCCCATGGGTATAGAAAGGCCGAAGGATGAGAGGTGCCCGGCGATGAAGCTGGCCGTGGTGGCCATAACCCGGCAGGGATCGGGGCTGGCCGGTACCGTAGCCGGAGGGCTGAGAACAAAAGGACACGAAGTCCGGCTGCTGCTTCCGGAGGCCTATGCCCGGGAAGGCGCAAGTATTTTGTCAGTGCCCCTGGCGGAGGCGGCGGGAGGACTGTTTGACGCCTATGATGGGCTGGTAATGATCATGGCCCTGGGTATAGTTATGCGGGTACTGGCCCCCCATATCAGGGACAAGCGTACCGACCCGGCGGTGGTGGTGCTGGACGAGGGGGGCGGGTTTGTAATCAGCGCTCTGAGCGGGCACCTGGGCGGGGCAAACGATCTGGCCCGGGAGCTGGCCGGGATCATCGGTGCCCTTCCCGTCATCACCACCGCCACGGATGTGCACGGTCTGGGGGCGGTGGACGTGCTGGCCCGGGATTACCATTTGGCCATGGAGCCCTTCGAGGCCGTGCGCGGCGTCAATTCCGCCCTGGTTAACGGGGGCAGGGTTGGACTGTATACCGAGTACCGGCTGCCGGAAGTTCCCCGGGGTTTTATATTGATGGAGGAGCAGAACGGCCCCCCGGTGGACTGGAAGGTGTTGATTACCGGTAGGAATTTGCCGCCTCAGGGGGGGCGGACTCTTTATCTCAGACCCCGTAACCTGGTGGTGGGTATTGGCTGCCGTAAGGGGGCCGGAGCAGGTGAAATTCTCGACTCTATCCGGGAGTCACTTAAAATACTGGATAAAAGCCCGTTGTGTATCAAGTCCCTGGCGACAGTGGATTTAAAGGTCGGCGAGCCGGGTTTAAAAAAGGCCGCCGCTAGTCTGGGCGTGCCACTGCTGGTCTATTCCAGGGAAGATATTAAGAATATTTTTGATGCCGGGGGAGCCGGTTTAACCTTTTCGCCCCTGGTACAGCAAAAAATAGGAGTTGGTGGAGTATGCGAACCGGTGGCCCTGCTGGCCTGCCCCAGGGGCAGGCTGATTATGAACAAAACAAAGTACCCCGGGATAACGGTGGCGGTAGCGGAGGAAAGCTCTGGGTGGTGGGAACCGGTCCAGGCTCGCCGGAGCATTTAAGCCCCCGGGCGCTGCAGGTATTGCAGGAATGCGACGTGGTGGCGGGATACAAAACATATATTGACCTCATCGGCGGGCTGATTGAAGACAAGGAGAAAATCAGCACCGGCATGACCAGGGAGGTCGACAGGTGCAGGAGCGCCATAGACCTGGCCGCCAGGGGCAAGCGTGTGGCGCTGGTGTCCAGCGGTGACCCCGGTATATACGGGATGGCCGGCCTGGTGCTGGAAATGCTGCACGGTGACGGCCTTCTAGGCCGGCTGGAGGTTGAAATAGTGCCCGGCATTACCTCCGCCACTGCCGCTGCGGCCAGACTGGGAGCACCGCTGATGCATGATTTTGCGGTAATCAGCCTGAGCGACTTGCTTACCCCCTGGGAAGTGATCGAAAAGAGGCTGGAAGCCGCTTCGGCCGGGGATTTCGTCATTGTTCTGTATAACCCCGCCAGCCACAAAAGAGTGGAGCAGATCAGATCAGCAAGAGAGATCATGCTGCGCCACAAGTCTCCCTCCACCCCCGTAGGCCTGGTCCGGAACGCCGAGCGGGAGGACGAAAAAGTAATGATCACGGATATAGAGCATATGACCGGACAGTTGATAGACATGTTGACAGTGGTGATTGTGGGCAACAGCAGCACCCGCCGCCTGGGGGACTTCA
Source organism: Peptococcaceae bacterium BRH_c4b (assembly GCA_000961595.1). Classification (GTDB taxonomy): domain Bacteria; phylum Bacillota; class Desulfotomaculia; order Desulfotomaculales; family Desulfocucumaceae; genus Desulfocucumis. Next base: position 82,159 of record LADO01000039.1, on the reverse strand, counting down.
TGGTAACACCCAGGGGATACCGTTTATGATTCTGGTATTGGGCGGCACGGCAGAATCAAAAAGCCTGGCCGAACAACTACTGGCAGCGGGCTTCCCGGTATTATTGAGCACTGCCACTTCCTACGGCGCCAGGCTTGCTTCCGAAACCGGCGCGGAGGTGGTGTGGGGCCGGCTGGACGGGAATGAGCTGGTGGAACTGATGATTTCCCGGGACATACGGGCGGTGGTGGACGCTTCCCATCCCTTCGCCGAAAATGTATCAGCCAACGCCAGACGGGCCTGCGCTTCAGGCAATGTTAAATATATCCGTTTTAAAAGAAAGGAGCAAGCACTGCCCGGCTACCCGCTGCTCCATTCCGTAAACGGCTACAAAGAGGCGGCGGAACTGGCTGTCAGGCTGGGGGATATAATTTTCCTGACCACGGGCAGCAAAACCGCCGATATTTTCATCGGGGCCGCCACAACAGCCGGCAAGCGGCTGGTAATCAGGATTCTGCCCGACCCGGGAGTTATTGAGCGGCTTACCGGGCTGGGGGTTGATGCCGGGGATATTGTGGCCATGCGGGGGCCTTTTGGCTATGAACTGAATCTTGCCCTTTTCCAACATTACCGGGCAGACGTATTGGTAACCAAGGAAAGCGGCGCCGAGGGCGGCCAGGATAAAAAACTGGCATCCGCCGTGGCGTTGAGCATGCCAGTGGTCCTGATCCGCAGGCCTCCGGAGCCGGCAGAAGCGCTGGACAGTATAGATGGGATTATTGAAAAATTAAGGCAGCTGGCGTTGTAACGAAGCTAAGAGGGAGTGCGACTATGAAAACAGGTGTGATTATATTAGGCCATGGCAGCAGATCGACGGATGCTTTGGTAACAGTACGCAAAATAAAGGAAATGGTTGCGGGGGCTGGCAATTTCGATGCGGTGGAGGTTGCTTCCCTGCAGTTCAACCAGCCTGATTTACCGGCATCCCTGGCCAGTATGGCCGCCGGGGGCATGCAAAGGGTGATTGTGGCGCCTCTGTTTTTATATATGGGGCTACACATGAAAGAAGATATTCCAGAAATATTGGCAGAGCATAAAAAAATTTATCCCGGCATGGAAATTATCATGACCAGGAATATCGGGGCCGATCAAAAACTGGCGGATATAGTGCTGGACAGAATCGGGGAGGTTAGTTAGTTGGATATTGTCTGGGACCCCAGGGAGATTGAAAAAAAGAGCATGGCCATTATTGAGGAGCTGCTGCCGGAACTGGCCCTGTTACCCACTGAGGAAAGGGAAATCATCAAACGGGTGGTGCATACCACCGGTGACCCCGGCTGCGCCGGCATGGTAAAGATATCCCCGGGGGCGGTGGAGGCCGGTATCAACGCCATTCGTAACGGCTGTGGTATACTGACTGATGTGAACATGGTCCGTACCGGGCTTATTGCCAGGCGGATGGAAGAGTTCGGGGTGACCGCCCACTGCCTGATCAGTGACCCGGAGGTGGTGGAGCAGTCCCGCCGTGAGGGAAGCACCAGAGCCATGGCAGCCATCAAAAAAGGCGCTTCCCTGGCTCAGGACGGTATTGTGGCCATAGGCAACGCACCCACGGCACTCTTTACCCTGATCACTATGATTGACAGGGGAGAGGCCAGGCCCGCCCTGGTGGTGGGAACACCGGTGGGTTTTGTGGGGGCGGCGGAATCAAAGGAAGTATTAATTCAGGCAGGCGTACCATACATAACCCTGCCGGGCACCCGGGGGGGCAGCACCATAGCTGCTACCATTGTAAACGCCTTGCTGCTGCTGGCGTAAAAATCCCCGGAAAATGAACGACGGCCTTGCACAGGCCGTCTTTTTGTTTCAGGACTGATAGTTTTCTGTGTGTGTTTAGAATATCAAAAGTGAAACAGCAAATAATTTGACAGGGGTCTTATACAAAGAGGCTTATTTTGTTTTTCAGTCATTTTATAGAATATATAAACATATGCTGGTAATGAAACCATATGGTGGTATGTATATTTTTGTTCTGTTAGGGTAAAAAATACTGTTTGGGAAGAAAGGAGGACCTATGAGTACCGCAATTTCCAGATTCGTCGGGGTTGTCGCGGTGGTGCTGTTAATTTTGGGCGGACAGGCCATGGGCCGGGCAACTGCTGAACAGAATCTGAAAGATGTTACTGCAAATGGGATTGAGGCACTGGCTGACAGTTGTATGATTTGTTATACCGTCCGTGAGGGCGATACGCTGTCGGGGATCGCCTGGCATTTTGATATTTCGCTGAGATCCCTGGTGCAGGCCAATAAGCTTCAAACTACTGTTATTCATCCCAGCGATGTGTTGGTAATTCCGGGTAAGAGCGCTGATTTGGATACGGTTCTTTCCCGGGGCAACTTTTCCAGGGAAGATCTGTATTTACTGGCCCGGGCTATATATGCGGAAGCCAGGGGTGAAACATTTACCGGACAGGTGGCGGTGGGGGCGGTTATATTGAACAGGGTGGATAGCCCCGACTTTCCCAAATCAATGAGGGAAGTTATCATGCAGAGGAATAAAAATACTTACCAGTTTTCTCCGGTGGCGGACGGGTCTATAAACCTGAAGCCGGACGAAACAGCCGTTAACGCCGCCGTACAGGCCCTGCTGGGCTGGGATCCCACCAATGGCGCCCTGTTTTTTTACAACCCCCATATCGCTTCGGATAAATGGATCAAGACATTGCCGGTCATGGCAAGGATAGGTAACCATGTTTTTGCCAGCCGGACATAAAAAACAAGATGCTGCCCGTACCGGGCAGCATCTTGTTTTTTATTACTATTATTGAATTTATACTTGTTATCTGTCAAAGGCGATATCTATTACAGTGACGTTTACAGAAGTTACGGACAAACATGTCATGTATTCCAGATGCCTTTTAACAGCATCCTGTATTTCCCCGGATATGGCGGCGAGATTTGAGCCGAAGAGCAGTACAGGAAATATCTCCACAGCTATGCCCTCCTCATTCTGGGTGACATTGACCTTGCCGGCGCTTTTTACGCCCTTTGTTTCTTCTGCCGCCCTGCTTGCTATGGCTACCAGGGCCTGTTTGGAAATGGTCAGTTTGCCGTAGTAGGTAAAGTTGGGACGCACCACGGACTGCTCCAGCCAGCTTTTTCGGCCGGCTTTGTTCTGGGGTTTCAAAAAAACTTTTAACGGGTCGATTAGCGTACCCGGAAAGCTTTTTCTTACTTCCACTGTGGGTGCCGGAATGACGTGCCTGGCATATCTTGAGCGCATCAACCGGGCTCTTTCTATTTCCTTGCCGGACGCTATATCTTCAATCATTATATAGTTTTTGACGGTCGGCAAGCCAAGGGTTTCGGCAATTTTATCCACCATGCCCTCTGAAGTCCCCAAAATTAATATCTTTTCCGGCGATAGTTCATTGATAACTTCCCTGGCATTTGCCGCCTGGGACTTATCGAGGAAGAGGGCGGCTTTGATGGCGCCGATGCGGGTAGGCTGCTTTTTAGCCGTATGGCCCATCAGTATTTGATTTGCTTTGATAATCAGCCCGTCATCTATTATTATTTCCGCTCCACACTCATGGGCCAATTTAATAGCCCGGTGGCTTTTACCGGTCCCACTGGAGCCTACCAGCGCAAATACTTCCGTGTTTTTCAACTCTGTGCTGGTGTTGTGTTGTTCGGTCAGCAATGTTACACTCTCCTGCCGGTGATTGATTATCACAAACATATTAATCTATATTTAATCATGAAATACCTGAAATGCACAGTCTTTAATATTATAACCATATTATGCCAGTGAAATCAATTGTATACTTATGTAGGAGACAGTGGGAGACAAGATAAATTACTGCTTGACTGGATATAATATTACCGTTTAGAGTCGAAAGTTCTCGTATTAAATTATAGCTTATGAATCGTTCTGCTGAAGGAATGATCTTATTGATCCGGTTGATGCGTTATTATTTATTTTTTGTTATAGTGCTCCTAACCGTTTTTTCTGCCGGTTGCGCTGCGAAATTTAACATACCTGAAGCCAGTGTTCCCGAGCCTTCCCGCCTGCTGGACCGGGAGGACAGACTAATAGCCACGGTTTCCGGACAAAACCGCATCCCGGTAACGGCGGAGGAGATTGCGCCGGTGATGCTGGATGCCGTTGTAGCCATAGAGGACGCCAGATTTTATAAACACCACGGGATAGACCCGGTGGGCTTGTCCCGCGCCCTATATCACAACCTCAGGGCTGGCGAGGTAGTTGAAGGCGGCAGTACCATAACCCAGCAGTTGGCAAAAAATTTATATCTTGGCCCCGAAAGAACGGTGGGGCGCAAATTAAAGGAATTTGTGTTGACCGTCCAACTGGAGAGGAAATATTCCAAAACGGAAATAATGGTCATGTATCTTAACCAGATTTATTTCGGCCAGGGGGCTTACGGTATTGAAATGGCCGCCAGGACTTATTTCGGTAAACCGGCCAGAGAACTTGACCTGGCTGAAAGCGCTATGCTGGCGGGGATACCCCGGGCGCCGTCAGTTTACTCGCCGGCAAGGAATTTTCAGGCCGCCGAAAAAAGACAGCGGTTGGTTCTGGAGCGTATGGTGGAACTGGGATTTATTAATCAGAGCAATGCAAACAAGGCGGCTGGGGAGAAACTCAGTATAAAAAAAGTAAACACCCCGGTGGGCAGAACAGCATTTTTGGTTAATCTCGTTAACGACTATGTCAAAAAGAAGCATCCCGGCATGGAGGAAAAAATAATGTCCGGCGGCTATGATATTAAAACCACCTTTGATCTTGATATGCAGCAGGCTGCGGAGAGAGCCCTGGTTGAAGGACTGCAGGACAGAGACAGTGCCCTGGAGGGAGCCCTGGTGGCTCTGGATCCTTCGTCAGGTGCTATCAGGGCCATGGTGGGGGGTAGGGACCCGGGCCGTTCGGCTTTTAACCGCGCCACTGCCCGCAGCCAGCCCGGTTCCGCTTTTAAGCCCTTCGTTTACGCAGCTGCGCTGGATAATGGCTATACAGAGGCCAGTATCATCATGTGTGAGCCGGTAGAGTATGAGCAGCCCGGTGCGCCTCCTTACAAACCCACTGATTATGGTGGCGGCTATCATTACAGGTCCTTCACGCTAAAGGAAGCCCTGGTCATATCGGACAATGTGGTGGCCGTCAAATTGAATCAACAGGTGGGGCCCGGAGTTTCTGCAGACTATGCCCGGCGCATGGGTATTAAAAGCCCGTTGAGAGCATACCTTTCCCTGGCCCTGGGCACCTCCGAGGTGACTCCCATGGAAATGGCAGCGGCATACGGCTGCCTGGCCAGTGGTGGTATCAGTTCGGAGCCTTATTTTGTTGAACGCATTATTGACCCGGCAGGTAATGTACTGGAAGAAAATTTCCCCCGTCAGGAAAGGGCCATTGACGAAAAAACGGCCTATATTGTCACCGACATGCTCACCGGAGTTCTTGGTTCTGGCGGCACCGCCGCCGGTGTCGGTGAGATGCTGCGGCGGCCAGCGGCGGGCAAGACAGGGACCACTGAAAACAACAGGGATGCGTGGTTTGTGGGCTACACCCCTGATTTGGCGGCTGCAGTATATGTGGGATACGACAACAAAAGTAAAAATGTGGGAGCTACCGGGGGAACACTGGCCGCACCCATCTGGGCAAGTTTTATCCAGCATGCGCTGAAAGGCGTGGTTGCTGCAGAATTTAAAGTACCTCCGGGGATTGTAAGGAAGGAAATTTGCCGTGATTACGGCCTGCTGGCGCTGCCCGGCGATGCAGAGGCACTGGAAGCGGTATTTGTGGAAGGAACCGAGCCCAGGTCATACTGTTTACCGCTAACCACACCGTGGCGTTTTTGGCCATAGTTATAAATTTTCATTGTTAATTTGTTAACAAGACAGGGATATTAAGCTAATTTGGCGAATGAATTGTAGCGGTGTTGCTGATACCGGAGGTATATTTCGTTGTCCGAAGAGCTAAAAGACATACTTGCCGACGGCTGTGGCCTTGCCCGGAATGAGGCGGCCCTGTTGATAAAAAATATACGTGAACTTTCCAGGGAGGAAAGACGTATTTTTTATCAGCGGATTAAGCCCAGGGAGAGGGAGTTAAAACTGCACCTAAGGGAAAGATTTGAGGCCGGCGACAGCCGGGAAAAGGAAATGTGGATTAACACCACAGTGGAGAGCATGCTGGCCAGGAGGGGCGATCCGGATCTGATGGACGCCATGGTCATGGATGTTATAGGAAGACTGGAGCTGTACAAGCTTGTCCGGGAGCGGGCCGAGAACCAGGGGATCAAATTGACCGCCCTGGCTAATTTCGGCGGGCTGAGCATGGTATTGTATGCGGTGGTTATAGTTACCGCCATCGTGCTTTATATTTATTACAGCTGAAATATTACAACGCCGGCGCATACCCGAGATGTAACAGCGAACTGCTGTTGCCGTCTAAAGGGCGGACGGTGTTAAGGTTTTGCAGTAATTTAACGTAGCGGTGTAGTGATTGATAGAGAGGGTGGGTAGATTTGTGCAATCCCATGAACGCTTATCAAGAAACGGTTAAAAGATTTCTGCTGCTGGACCACTCCGATGTAGTTCTCCGTAGCGGAGTCTCCTGTGCGAACGGATTTTATACCATCGACTATTTCAATAGTAAGTATAAGGTAGGGGAAAGCGGTAAGGTTTTCCTGGCGGACAGCCCGGGAGAAGAAGTTCCTTTCAACGACCGGACTATAATACTGCAGTACCTGTGTGAGGCCAGCGGTTTGCCGCCCAGGAACAGGTGGCTTTCCTTCCTGGAACTTCCGGAGGGTGAACACCACTATGTACCTTTCCAGATCGATGCTACCAATCCTCTGGCCCGGATCTTCGGTGACAAGCCCGATGCATTCAGACGGGCGGCAGCTGCGCTGGGGGGCAGGCAGATTGATTTGGGTGATATATCGTTCTCCATACCGGCGTTACCCAAACTCCCCCTGGCAGTGGCACTCTGGGAGGGAGATGAAGATTTTCCCTCCCGCTCCATTATTCTATTTGATGCAGTGGCCCCGTTCCATCTGACCACCGCAGCCCTGTGGGTACTGGGGGTTGAACTGGCCCACAAGATGCTATATCATTATGATCGGGATGTTGGTACCAAAGCCGCCATAACCTGGCTGGAGGGCAAAAGAAAATGAAAAAGCATTTTATGCATTTTAATTGCATTTTGACCAAGTTTCTTTTTTTCGGACCCGCCATGGGTATAATACTGCCTTTTATCAGCCCTGTAACACTGACCGAGGCCATACTTATAGCTATAGTAGCCACATTAGCCTCATACCTGACGGCCGACCTGGTAATACTGCCGCGTTATGGTAATATAGCGGCTCTAGTCGCAGATGCAGTTATTACCGTGGTGGTAGCCCTGGAGTTTGCCATTGTTTTGTATAACGGTACATTGAATCCCTTGGGTATGCTGCTTTTGGCCGGCGCAGTGGTGGCTGGTGAGTGGTACTATCACGGATACCTGCTGAGAAACCTGTTCGGCGGCAGAGGTAAGCGGCGATAGGAATATATTGATTTTTAGTAAAAAATATAGAAGTGTACGGGGGCGGGACCGGCTAATCTTTACAAACCGGTTCCCGACCCCTTTTTCTATTATTTGCCGGAAAGTTACAGTAATTTACATGGTTCGTGGGGGGCCATATTTCTTTTTGCAGTTAAATGTTGTAAAATGTATTATATTTTATAACGGAGCTGATTAAATGACCCGTTACATAATAAAAAGAATATTATTGCTGGCACCGGTGCTGCTGGGTATAAGCATGTTTGTTTTTCTGGTGCTGCACCTTATTACCACCGACCCGGCCGCCTTAATGCAGGGGCAGCATGCCACCACTGCGCAGATAGAGGCGCTGCGCCGGGAACTGGGGCTCAACGACCCGCTTTATTTGCAGTTTGGCAGATTCCTCTGGCAACTTATGCACGGCGACCTGGGCCATTCACTGATGACCAAAGTCCCGGTGACCACCGAGATGCTGGCCAGATTTCCCGCCACCATCGAACTAACCTTTGCCGCCTTGCTGATCGCCACCGTGGTGGGCATAACTGTGGGCGTCATAACAGCGGTTAAACAATATTCCATGTTTGATTATTTAAGCATGGCGGGAGCCCTGGCAGGGGTTTCCATGCCCATTTTCTGGCTAGGTCTGATGCTGATTATCCTTTTCTCCGGATACCTGGGCTGGTTGCCGGCGGCCGGCCGTATTGACATTGGTCTGGAACCTGCCAGGGTTACCGGCCTGTATCTGGTGGATTCCCTTATCACGGGCAACTGGCCGGCCTTTATCAGTTCACTAAAGCACATCATACTGCCTGCTGCGGCCCTGGCTTCCTATTCCATGGCCATAATTGCTAGGACGACTCGCTCCATCATGCTGGAGATGGTCCGTCAGGATTACGTGCGTACCGCTAGGGCCAAAGGACTGCAGGAAAGCGTGGTCATTTACCGCCACGCCCTGCGCAATGCTATGATCCCGGTGGTGACGGTAATCGGCCTCCAGATGGGATCCCTGCTGGGCGGGGCGGTGCTCACGGAGACTGTATTTTCCTGGCCGGGTATCGGGGGATTGCTGGTTAATGCCATCCTGGCCGCAGATTATCCCCTGGTGCAGGGTTGCGTATTGTTAACTGCCACCTTTTTCGTGCTGGTTAAACTGCTGGTTGACTTGCTTTATGCTTTCCTGGACCCCAGGATTCTATACTCCTGAGCGGAAAGGGACGGCGCGGTGTTTTGGTATGGACAGCCACAATAGGAAAGGGAAGTCGCCATGAGTGCAACGGTAAACACGGAAGCCGCCGTAGAACAGGAAAAAAACTCACCTTTCGGAGAAGTCTGGCAGAGGTTCAAAAAGAACAGGATTGCCATGGCTAGCCTCATTTTACTGGTGACACTTACCCTGCTGGCCATTCTTGCCCCGCTGGTGACGTCCTATGATCCCTACGTGGGGCAACTGCCCCAGGCGCTAAAAGGGCCAAGTGCCAGCCATATTATGGGAACGGACGAACTGGGGCGGGACATCTATACCAGGATTATTTACGGGGCGCGCATATCTTTATGGGTGGGACTTCTTGCGGTGGCGGTGGCTCTGGCTGCAGGTACCATACTGGGTTCACTGGCCGCGTATTACGGACGCTGGGCGGACAACCTGATTATGAGGTTCATGGATATAATGCTGGCCATTCCGTCCCTGCTCCTGGTCATAGCCTTCATGATGGTGCTGGGCAAGGGCATTGAAAACGCCATTATCGCCATCGGCATAGTTTCCGTGCCGGAGTATGTCAGAATAGTTCGCAGTTCGGTACTTGCGGTGAAAGAGAATGACTATGTGCAGGCCGCCAGGGCCATCGGCAACCGGGATCTGGCCATCATCGCCCGTCATATATTACCTAACATCACTACGCCCGTCATTGTTAAGGCCACACTGGGCATCTCCACGGCCATACTGGATACCGCTGCCCTGGGCTTTCTTGGGCTGGGGGTGCAGCCTCCCTATGCGGAGTGGGGTACGATGCTGGGTGTAGGGAGAAACTGTCTCGCGCCCCATATAGTTTTTTTCCCCGGCCTGGCCATTACTGTAACCGTACTGGCCTTTAACCTGCTGGGCGACGGGCTGCGTGACGCCCTTGATCCGAGGCTCAAATGTTAGAGGCCGGTCAAAAACAAGCATGGCGCGAAAGGCGAAGCCGGACAGCGCGGAGCGTACGGTTGGGTAAGAGGTCAGGGGACACACCTCCGTAAAAGGTGAGGGGACACACCTCTTTCAGAGGAATGTCCCCAACGTATAATGTCCCCAATTGATACTGGACGGCGAGCCTGACAAAGCCAGGCGCAGTTTTTCAACGGCCTCCGAGATTGCGGCAGTAAAGGGGGTTAGTCTTATGGCCCAGGAAAAGGAAAATATGAATGAAAGCCAGTCAGATCTGGAAATTCCGGAAGTGTCCCTGCCCTGCCAGGAAGATTCCATGGAATTGTCTGCCAGGGAGCAGCTTATTCAGGAGATGGCGGCCCGGGAACTGCTGGTGCTGGATAAACTTAAAATTTATTTCAGGCTTGACGATGGAACCGTACCCGCTGTGGACGGTGTTTCCTTTGCCCTGGCGCCGGGAGAAACACTGGCGGTGGTTGGCGAGTCGGGTAGCGGTAAAAGCATCACAGCCCTATCCGTAATGGGGCTGATACCCAGTCCCCCGGGAAGAATTGAGAGCGGCAGGATATTCTTTAACGGCAAAAACCTGTTTGAGCTTACGGATAGTGAAATGCGCAGTATCCGGGGCGACCGTATTTCCATGATATACCAGGAACCAATGACGTCCCTAAATCCTGTGTACCGGGTGGGCGAACAGATTGCCGAGTCGCTGGTGTTGCACCGCGGGCTTTCAAAACAGGAAGCCTGGGAAAGGGCCGTGGAAATGCTCAGGCTGACCGGCATTCCTTCGCCGGAAAAAAGAGCCAGGGATTATCCTCACCAGATGAGCAGGGGCCAGCGCCAGAGGGTTATGATTGCCATGGCCCTGTGCTGTAACCCGCTGCTACTAATTGCTGATGAGCCCACTACGGCTCTGGACGTTACCATCCAGGCTCAGATTATCGATCTGATGATGAATTTAAAACAAAAATACAATACCGCTATAATAATGATAACCCATGACCTGGCCGTGGTGGCAGAAATGGCTGACCGGGTGGTGGTGATGTATGCGGGCAAGGTGGTGGAGGAAAGCCCCGTGGAGGCACTTTTCGAAGAGCCACTGCATCCCTATACCATGGCCCTGCTGGCTTCTATACCCAGGATGTACGGCAAACAGGAGAGACTTTACATGATTGAAGGAGCCGTGCCCAATCTGCTCTGCCTGCCTGAAGGCTGCGCCTTTGCCCCCCGCTGTTCACTGGTTAAGCCCGTGTGCCTGGAGCAAAGACCTCACATGATGGACCTGGGTGATGGTCGGGGAGTTCGCTGCTGGCTTTACCACGAGGAGGAGAAGCAGTGTTGACCAAGAAAACCGCACCCCTGATGAAAACAATAGGTCTGAAAAAATACTTTAACGTAGAAAATGGCTGGAAAAAGTTAAAGTCTACGGTAAAAGCCGTGGATAACGTTAATTTCAGCATTTTTCCCGGTGAGACCCTGGGGCTGGTAGGGGAAAGCGGCTGCGGCAAATCCACTGTGGGCAGGCTGCTCTTGAGGCTGCTGGAGCCCACTGAGGGTGAGATATATTACCAGGGGCGCAATATTGTGGAACTCCCCGCCGGTGAAATGAGGAAGTTACGCAAACATATGCAGATAGTCTTCCACGATCCTTATACTTCTCTCAATCCCCGCATGACAGTGGGGAACATAATCGCCGAGCCACTGAAAATATTCGGTTACGGGGGCGCGTCGGATATAAGGGAGAGGGTGATGGACTTGCTGTCCCTGGTGGGACTGGGTTCAAATCATTACGACAGGTATCCCCATGAATTCAGCGGCGGGCAGAGACAGAGGGCAGGCATCGCCAGGGCGCTGGCCCTGCACCCTAAACTTGTTATTTGTGATGAGCCGGTTTCCGCACTAGATGTTTCCATCCAGCCCCAGATTATAAATTTATTAAAAGAATTGCAGGGCAAATTAAGCCTAACCTATGTTTTTATCGCCCGTGGTTTGAATGTGGTAAAACACATGAGCGACCGGGTAGGGGTGATGTATCTGGGTAAAATGATGGAACTCGCCGGGGGGGAGAAGCTATACGCCTCACCGCTGCACCCTTATACCAGGGCGCTGCTGTCGGCTATACCGGTTCCCAATCCGAAATATAAAAAGTCCCGCATCATACTGGAAGGGGAGATACCCAGCCCTATCAATCCGCCCGTGGGTTGCCGCTTTCATACCCGCTGTCCGGAAAGGATGGAAAGGTGTTCCATTGACGAGCCGGAGTTCAGGGAAGTTGAAACAGGTCACTGGGTGGCCTGCCACCTGCTGGAGGAGTAAATGCGACAGAAGGGGACGGTTCTCTGGTGTCGCATGAAATTGCACTATGTGATTCCTAAAGGCTTTTTCTGTGTTTTGCTGTGCGAAGCATGCCTGTGCCGGGGAATGCGACAGCAGAACCGTCCCTAGATTGACTTGTGGCCGGTAAATCCCGGGTCCGGGGGGAGGTTGTCCCCCTGCGTGGCGGACACTGCCAGCCTGTCGCAGCGGTTGTTGTAGGGATTGCTGGCGTGACCCTTGACCCAGACCCACCTGATACGGTGGGTTTTTGCCATTTCCAGCACCTTTTGCCACAAATCCGGGTTTTTGGCCGGCGAGCTTTTATCCCTCATCCACCCGGCCCTGCGCCATTTTTCCACCCAGCCCAGATTCATGGCGTCCACCACGTATTTACTGTCGCTGTAGAGGGTTACCTCGCAGGGGTGCCTGAGCGCCTCCAGTCCCCTGATTACCGCCATCAGTTCCATGCGGTTGTTGGTGGTGAGGGCATACCCTCCGGACAACTCCTTCTCCTTATCACCGTATATCAGTACAACCCCGTAGCCCCCAGGGCCGGGGTTGCCCGAGCACGCCCCGTCGGTATATATTTCCACGCTGGCTAATGTTTCCACGAAATTGTAGCCTCCTGTTCAATAATAAAATAGTTGGACAGATATTACTGCCAAATATTACAAAGGATTTTACCTTGTTTCACCGGTCAGTGTCAATAATCATGGCGCTCATTAAAAAAGTATTTATATGTAGAGGGATTTTGCTATTTATATTTAGATAATTTCAAAGTCATATAAACTGTATCCTGGCTTGATTTAAAATGATTTAGTGATTGACAACTGAAGCACAGGTGTTACAATAAGTAAATAGAATGACAATTAGGACAAATAGGATTAAAAAGGAATCCGGTTTAAATCCGGAGCGGTCCCGCCACTGTAAAAGGGAGTTTCCTTGTATATACACCGGTTGATGCCGGGAAGGCGCAAGGCAAATGATGATCTTGAGTCAGGATACTTTTTATTTCTATGCCTGCCTGTATACCCACGAAGGATGGGGGGGTGAGCTTTTATATGCTCTGAGTATGAACCCCCTGCATGAGAAACCGTGCAGGGTTTTTTAGTTAGCTTTATATGATGGTAGCTTTTATCTTGAGGGATAAAGCATAAATGAATCCGGTGCGTTTGATTTAATCTATGGTGAATGGACTTAATAAGGTAAATAACTAAGGTCCATGATGACCCAAAAGCACTTGATCCGGCCTTTTCTTAAACATTTCCGCAAGGAAGGTGTTAAGGAAGGCTTTTCTTTTTTTAGTCGGGTCAAGAACATCTTTTTAATCGGTAAGAAATAGATTTTATATATATGGAGGATTGCAGATTATGCATATAGCAGAAGGGTTGTTGCCTGCCGGTTATGCCCTGACATATGGGGCTGCAGCAGCTGTTTGTGTCGGCAAGGGGATATATGATTATAACAGGAAATCAAAACAGACTCCCATGTTCAAGCAACTAACCGGTGTTTTTACGGCGGCGATATTTATTATATCACTGCTGCCTATTCCCGTGCCCATTACCGGAACCTGCTCCCACCCCGCCGGAACGCCTCTGGCGTCAATTTTTATGGGACCTGCGGTGACCTGTTTTATGAGCACCATCGCTCTGCTTATCCAAGCCCTGTTTTTCGCCCATGGAGGTTTGACCACCCTTGGCGCCAATGTTCTTACCCTGGGTGTCTTCGGGGGACTAACTGGCTGGCTGCTGTTTAAGGGCTGCCGGAAAATGGGCATGGGCATTTTGATGGCGGGTATGCTTGCCGGGCTGATTGGCGATTTGTTTGTATATATGGGGACATCGATCCAACTTGCCCTGGCTATACATGGAGACGCCTCATTATGGAAAGTTTTCTTAACAATACTTGGATCATTTTTACCGACCCAGGGACCACTGGCCGTTATCGAAGGCTTATTCACCGGCCTGGCCCTGAATTACATGGCTAAAGTCAGGCCGGACCTACTCTATAACTTTAACATCATAAATAAAACGGAGTTGAATAATTATACCGGGGGATTGATGAATGAGCAATAAGATGAAAAAGACAGTGATAATTGTTTCTCTGCTCATTTTTATAGGGATAGTGGTATACATGGCCTTTACCTACGATGAGGTTCCAGGGGCCGATGAAAAATTGGGCGGGGTAATTGAGGAGTATACACAGAAGGTTGGGGTGACCGAAAGAGATCCTTTTATTAACACCGACAAAGGGGATATACTGTTATTTCTATTTGCTATAGCCGGACTTACTTCAGGCTTTTACCTGGGCTACAGTTGGAAAAACATAGTGTCGGGAAAGGTTGAAAGCGGCAAGAAAAATAAGGTTTCCATGAATTAATACTACCAAATAAATCAATTTGTTCCGAAAAAGGAGAATGATTTGTTTTGGGGAGCGGGCTTGGTTTATTAAACGACAAATCCTCTTACGAAGACAACTTTATTACACGTATTGATCCCCGGGTTAAATTATTTTTCTCCTTTGCGCTGCTTGTCCTGATCATTTGTACCCGGAACGTGTTTGTACATCTCTCCGTAGTATTTTTTATGGTGGCTGGCATCATTATGTTGCGGGTGAATAAGAAAATTTTTTTAATCCGGGGCCTGCCGGCTATATCAATAGCGGTAGCCGTCCTGGCAACCCAAATATTTTTATATGGCCATACGCCTATATTCACCGTGGACCTGTTTGGGGTTACTTTTTCCGGATACCGGGAAGGTCTTGCCAGGGGTATTGTATTGATGTGCAGGGTGCTGGCGGGAATAGCCACGGTATTGTTTCTTACCCTGAGCACCTCAATGAACAAACTGATCTACGCGGCAGGCTGGTTCCGTTTGCCCGGCGCCTTTCTGGAAGTAATGATGATTACTTACCGTTACGTGTTCGTACTTTTCGATGAATTTACCACTGTAAAAAACGCTCAAAAGATCAGATTGGGTTATTCGTCACCGGGCGAGTCCGTACGGTCTCTGGGCAATCTTTCGGGCATAATACTGCTCAGAGCTGTGGACAAGAGTGAGAAACTGCACAGGGCCATGAAAAGCAGGGGTTATAACGGTCAGCAAATTAAGGTTCAGTATAATGCCAGTTTTACGAAAAGTGATTTACTTGTTTCCCTTGGCCTGACATCAACTTTGGGGTCGATACTGTTTTTTTGCCGGTGAGGGGAGAATTAGCGTTTGTGAACATGCTGGAAGCTAAAGACATTTTTTTTCAATACTCTGACGGCTATGAAGCTTTAAATGGAGTGAGCATCAGCGTAAAAAAAGGTGAGTTTGTCGGGCTCCTGGGAGCTAACGGCTGTGGTAAAACCACCTTTTTTATGCTGTTTAACGGACTGCTGAAACCTTCTAAGGGAAAAATAATGGTCAAGGGGAAGGATATTGAAAAATGGCGTGAAAACAGCCTGTACAAAACTGTGGGCCTTGTTTTTCAGAACCCCGACGACCAGTTGTTTGCCCCCATTGTATATGAAGACGTATCCTATGGCGTGACCAACATGGGGCTGGAAGCCGGCGAGATCAACAGGCGCGTTGAGAGGACCCTGAAGCTTTTAAAAATGTGGGACTACAGGAACAGGCCGGTGCACAGCCTGAGCTACGGCCAGAAAAAGAGGGCGGCTATAGCAGGTATACTGGCCATGGAGCCGGAAATACTGGTGCTTGATGAGCCTACCGCCGGGCTGGATCCCATGGGAGTCAGCGAATTGATGAATTTACTCAGGGAGATTCAGAAAAAGCTGGCAATATCCATTGTATTGTCCACCCATGATATTGATCTGGTGCCGCTGTATTGCAGCAGGGTATACGTGATGGAAAAAGGAAAAATAGTGCTGGAGGGCACACCCGAACAAGTATTTTTAAATCATGACTTGATTCGCAGCGTCAATCTCAGGCTGCCGAGGATAGGACATCTAATGGAAATACTTAAAGAAAAGGATGATTTCGATTTCGAGGAGTCAGCCATTACCATTTCCCAGGCCAGAAAACTCATCAGGGGCTGGCGCGACTCTAAATAAGCCGCTTGCAGGCGTATGCCCGTAACCGGCTAGCAATAGTTAAGCATTATAGCCATAAGCAAACCCAGACGGCTAAAAAACCTATAATAAAGCTGCCAAGGACGTAAAGTAACGCCGTGGTAGCTTTACCTTTTTCCAGCAACACCAGCGTTTCGTATTCCAGGGTGGAAAAGGTGGTAAAAGCCCCCAGGAAACCGATTCCCACGCCCAGGCTCATTTCTATGGTGAACAGGCCCGCTACAGCCGGGTAGAAAACTAACAGCCCCAGTAAAAAACTTCCTATAATATTAATTACGAAAGTTCCCAGAGGGAAATCCCCATTCCATTTCCTGTTTATATATTTACCCAGAAGATAACGGGCGGAAGCTCCCAAAAACCCTCCGGCGCCCACCAGAAGGACATCATTCAACGCTGCCTTCCTCCTTTAGACCCAGCCTGTTGTCTATTAACGCTGACACGTTTTCCCCCAGTAATCTTCCGGTGTAAGCCAGCAAAAGGCCTGCGGAAAAGCTTGCCATAACGTAAAGCAAGGCTATCATGGGGTGGATTTGTACCATTTTTGCCATCTCCACGCTGACTGACGAAAATGTGGTAAAAGCCCCGGTAAAGCCGGTGGAAATGGACAGTACCAACAGGGATCTGTGATAAAAATGGTGTAGAGCCAGGGTCAGGAAAAAGGCCAGAAAAAAACTCCCCATCATATTTACCGTCATTGTTCCCCAGGGAAAGAAGAAGTGGGAGTTTAACGGCATATAAATAAAATACCTGGCAAGAGCCCCTAAAATACCTCCCATACCCACGCTCAAAACATTTTTCATTTTGCGCTCTCCGGAGTTGCATTTATTTTGTCTTTAATTATTGTGACAGGGCATTTTGAGTTGTGGATTACCTTACTGCTTACGCTTCCCAGTAGTGTTCCCTTGATGTTGCCCAGCCCCCTGGAGCCGATTACGATATGATCAATATGATATACCTCGGCGTATTTTAATATTTCCCTGGCCGGGTCTCCGTCCCTGAATACAGTGATCAGTGGAATATTCATACCACTGAAGTAATTTTTGATATCGCCAAAAATCTTTGCTTCCAGGGATTTTTCCGCCTTTTCAAACTCCTCACTGGATGCGCCTAAAAAGCGGGCTTCTTCTCTGGTGAAAGTCAGCACTGTAATAAGTGTGCATTTGGAACCGGGAATGATCCTGGCTACTTTAGCAGCAAATCTGGCCGCCCGGAGGGAGTGTCCCGAGCCGTCAAAAGCGACTAATATATTGCTTAGCATGCTATCACCTGCCTGTTTTTAATGGTAACCAGTATCCTGCAGCAATATCACTACAATAAAATACTCCCGCCGGGGCCACAAAGCCAGGCAGGAGCCATCAGCGTTACAGCGTTAGGCGAACTCTATCGCCGTTTTTTACATGTCCTAAAAATAGCAAACCGCTGGTAAAAAGTCAACGAAAATATATAGTGTAATATCGTAAGATATGATAGAATATTATAAATTATAATGTAAAGAGCGATGGAGCTCGTTGCCAAACGCTTTTGAGCTGATAGCTCCTGCCTGAATGGGTGGGAGTTTTATTTATTCCCGGGTTTGCATAATTGTATTGTTGACGCCGACAGTAAAATGAAAAACGAGCCAGGGATGGGGTGTGGCTGATGGCCTCAAAAATTCTTCTCCCCTTTGACGGTTCAAAATGCTCTGTTCGGGCGGCGAAGTATGTGGCGGATATGATGTCCGGCGATGCCGGTATCCACTGCCTGGTTTTGTTTGTCCTGCCCTTCACCAGGGATCTGGCAAGATTCCTGGGCGTGTCCGGGGATGATTATGATTTAAACTTAGCTAAACTGGCAGGTAGAATAAAATGGCAGGTAAACAATATTTTTAATCTAAGGGGGCTTAAAGTACCAATTATAATACTTGAAGGGGATCCATTAAAGGTCATTTGTGAAGTTGCAAAAAGAGAAGAATGCAAAGAAATAGTTATTGGATCAAGAGGCCATACCGGCATTAAAAAAATTATGCTGGGCAGCCTTGCCGGCAAGATTAGCAAAAAGGCAAGCTGCCCGGTCAGGATAATTAAATAAGTAATATTAATATTGCTACGAAACACAATTGTATTTTTAATTGACATTTATTGCTGTCTAGATTAAAATTTTATAAAATATATAATTTTGGCGATGGGGCTCGCCTAATGCTGCGAAGCTGATGGCTCCTACCACAAGCATAAGTATGTGGTAGGAGCTTTAATTTTTGTAATTAATTAAAGAAAGGAGAGTGTAGTTAGTATTTTTGCCGTTAATTGAGGTCGGCTCCTGGGAAATACTATTATTTGATTGGAATATTTTCTCCGTTACAGAAACAACTTGCTTATTTAGTCATCTTGCAAGAAAACACGGAATTGTAACTCAAATTATTATTTTGGAGTGAATCTATATGGAACATAGCTATGTGGTAGCTGCCCAGTGGATACTCCTGGCCCTGCTGGCCAGCCTGATATCTATAAGATTCGGTATTTCAGTGGCTCTGGTGGAAATACTGTGCGGTACGGTGGGGGCAAACATTGTGAACCTGGAAATCACCCAGTGGGTTACCTTTTTTGCCAGCTTCGGCGCTGTTATTTTAACTTTTTTAGCCGGAGTCGAAATTGATCCTGGAATATTAAAGAAAAAATTCCGGGAGAGTATGAGTATCGGCTTTATATCGTTCTTGTTCCCCTTTTTGGGGGCTATGGCTTTCGCCTATTATATTTTTCACTGGGATTTGAACGCGGCTAAAATAGCCGGCATTGCCCTGTCCACAACCTCAGTGGCGGTGGTTTACGCTGTGATGATCGAAACTGGGATGAATAAGAGCGACCTGGGTCAAACAATCCTGGCCGCCTGCTTCATTACAGATCTGGGTACCGTGGTGGCCCTGGGACTTCTGTTTACCGGATTTACCCTGAAGCTGTGGATCTTTACTGCAGCACTTTTTATGGCCGTTTTGCTGGTGACGCCCATGGCCAAATACCTGTTTGGCAAGTTTGGCGGGGTGGTAAGTGAGCCGGAAATTAAATTCATCTTTTTAATTCTGGCCGTATTGGCCAGCCTGGCGGTATACAGCGGCAGTGAGGCCGTTCTTCCGGCCTATATCATAGGCATGGCCATGGCTAAATTTTTTACCCATTACAGAGGAACGCTGGACAAAATGCGATCCATTGCATTTGCAGCCTTCACACCTTTTTATTTCCTCAAGGCGGGCTCACTGGTCTCCGTCAGGGCATTATGGATGTTTGCCGGTATTACGGCGGTTTTTCTGCTAATAAAAATGGCTGCTAAATTTATAGGGATAATGCCCGTTACTTATTTTTTTAAATACAAAAGGCGTGTGGCCATCTATACTACCCTGCTGATGAGCACGGGACTGACCTTCGGTACCATCTCCGCCCTGTACGGCTTGAACAATAAACTCATTAACCAGGGACAATACAGCATTCTGGTGGCTGCCGTTATTTTAAGCGCCATAGTGCCAACTGTCATCGCCCAAAAGTATTTTTATCCCGAAGAGGAAGATCAGCTGGGAGAAGTGGGTGAGATGTAAAGATATAGGCTGGGTTACAGTATAAAAAAAAAGGGGGGTACCGGTTATGTGGTGCTGGTAATTAAGGAAATTAGCTGAATACAGTAAAAATAGTCAGCGTATCTCCCAGCGGGTCATAGTCACCTGCCCATGGTGGAAGCCGCCATATTTCTGTTTTTCTCCGACCAGCCCATCAGCCAGGCGGAAGTGGAGTTTCCTGGAGGCCATCAAAAAATATTCGGAAAAAACGTTCTTCGTCTTGAATAAGATTGTTTTAAGATTCCATATTTCAGGGGGTGCCATATGATCAAGAGCATATATCACTCTTTCTTTAACAAGTTCCGGGATGCCAATTTCGAGGTGTGCTACTGGGACGGGGACACCATAGCCTACGGCCAGGGAGAGCCCGTAGCTAAGATTGTCTTCAAAAAACCCCTGGCCGTCAACTTTGAAACGGACAATATCGTACTGGCCTTTGGGGAGGCTTATATGGACGGCGTTGTCGATTTTGAGGGCAGTATGGAGGAAATTATAAACATAGTCGAGAAAAACAAGGAGAACATTACCGACGGCATAACCGGCAAAATCGTTTCCCTCATCGGCAGCATAATCGGCAACTCCAAAGCCAGGCAAAAGCAAAATATACAGCATCATTACGACTTGGGCAATGATTTCTTTTCCCTCTGGCTGGATGAAACTATGAGTTATTCTTGTGCCTATTTTGGTAGACCCGGCGACACATTACACCAGGCCCAGTTGCGGAAAATTGACCATACTCTGAAGAAGCTACAGCTTAAGCCTGGCGAAAGGCTGCTGGATATAGGCTGCGGCTGGGGCTGGCTGATCATTAAAGCGGCCAGGGATTATGGGGTGCGGGCACTGGGCATTACCCTTAGCGAGGAACAGTACAGCGCCGTCAGGGAGAGGGTGAAAGACCTGGGCCTGTCACATTTGGTAGACGTCAGGCTTGCCAATTATCTTGACCTGGCCGGGGAGGATTATAGTTTTGAAAAGATAGTCAGCGTGGGTATGTTCGAGCATGTGGGTAAGGAAAACCTGGCTAAATATATGGAAGCGGTTGACAAAATGCTGTTGCCCGGCGGGCTGTCCCTGCTTCATTCCATCATGGGCACCGATGAATATCCCATCAATCCCTGGATCGATAAATATATATTCCCCGGAGGCTACATACCGTCATTGAGGGAAACTATCTGGCTATTGTCCGGGCATAATTTTCACCTGCTGCATGCGGAGAGTTTGCGCCTGCATTACGCCATGACCCTGGACCGCTGGTATGAAAATTTTCAAAAGCACATATCGGTGGTCAAGGAAAAATTCGGAGAGCGCTTCGTACGTATGTGGGGGCTTTATTTGAGCAGCTGTGCCTCTTCTTTCAGGGTATCCGGGCTTAATGTCTACCAGTTGCTGTTTTCCAAAGGACTTAACAATAAATTACCCCTTACTCTGGAACATATATATCAATAGTTTCTGCGGTTGGCCGGATCGGCAGATGATCTTGCGGTGAAGTCATGTAAACAAATTATTAATTGACAACCGAGGAGAGATAATAATGATCAGCGTAACTATACCCGGGTACGGTGAACTAAATTTGCAGCATATAGTGCTGGATTACAACGGCACCATGGCCTGCGACGGTGTATTAATCAAGGAGGTTGAAGAGAAATTAAATATCCTCGCCGGGGATTTAAAGGTACACATACTGACTGCGGATACCTTCGGCAAGGCGGCGGCGCAGTGCAAGGGCATCAATGGAAAACTGACAATATTGTCAAACCCCATCGGCGGCAGTGAAAAAGAGAATTTCGTGAAGAAACTGGGGACTGATGGTGTGGTGGCAGTGGGCAACGGCGCCAACGACGCTTTCATGCTGGCCCGGGCGGCTCTTGGGATAGCTATAATCGGCCCGGAGGGGGCCTCGGGCATAACCATAAAAAGCGCCGACATTATAGTGAGCAGAATTTGTGACGCCCTGGACCTCCTGCTCAACCCGCAACGGCTTATTGCTACCCTGAGGTATTAAGCGCAAAATAGCTGCTGGATAGACATAAAACTATGGTTTTACGTTTATGTGACTGAATTTGTGGTACAATATTTTTGAGGTGATGAAATCGATGGTAAAACAAGAGGTTATCAGTCTTATCAGCAGATTGCCGGAAAATGCTACGCTGGAAGATATTATATATGAACTGTATATCCTACAGAAACATAAAAATGCCATGGTTGCTATTGAAAACGGAGATGTTTTCACGGTGGATGAAGTGAAAGGCTTGCTTGTCAAGCAATGATTAAGGTGCTTTGGACAAAACCGGCTTTTCAGGATTTACAGTCCATTAAGAATTATATTGCGAGGGATTCAGTTTACTATTCTGAAAAATTTGCGAGCGATGTAATTATGGCAACAAAGAGGCTGTCCCGATATCCTAAAAGTGGACGGATTGTGCCGGAAATCGGTGAGGAAAACACCCGTGAGATTATATATGGCCCATATAGAATTATGTACCAGATACACCGGAGCAGTCCTGCCTCCGGGCAAAAAACGGCGTAATGATGCTACTGATTAAATCTTCAATAATGGGGATGCAAGTTGTCGTTAGTTCTTACCGTTGACACTTTGTAGCTAAAATGTTAAATTGTACTGGTAATTCTAATACAAGCGGCGATGGAGCTCGCCTAATGCGTTGCGCTGATGGCTTCTGCCGGGCTGTGTGGCCCCGGCGGGAGCCTTTAATTTTTCATAAGGTGGCAGAGTTATGTTTAATATTATTCTCCTGGGACTGACAAGCCTGCTGACAGATATCAGTTCGGAAATGGTCAACCCGCTCGCTTTTTCTGGTCAACACCCTGGGTGCTACTCCGGCCATCGTAGGAGTCATAGAAGGGTTTGCGGAAAGCCTGGCCAGCCTGCTGAAGGTTTTCTCCGGCTATGTGTCGGATAGGTTTAACTGCAGGAAACACCTGGCTATTTTCGGCTATGGCTTTTCCGCGCTGGCGAAAATATTGATTGTATTTGCCTCTTCCTGGTCCTGGGTGCTTTGGGGCAGGGTGGGCGACAGGTATTCGCACCGCGCCCAGGGACGCCATAATTGCAGTTTCCTGTGATCCCGACAAGAAAGGCAAATCCTTCGGACTGCACCGGGCCATGGATACCCTGGGACCCCGCTACACATTTATTTTTGGCGGTGTCATGGGCATAGCCACATTCAACAGTCATGCCTACAATCTTACCTTTACCAGGGATGTGCGTCTAATAACGCTCTTCCCCGGCGGGTGACCATAGCCAAGGCGGCTAATTCCACCGATGCCTATCAAGTGTTTGACTGGCTGAAAGATTTAATAAATATTGATTGCCTAGGCCCGGGAGCACAAATTTGGCCCGGAGATATAGTTATTCACTATTTTTTGTTATACTATAATTATATAAGTTTCTGTTTATGGAGGTATTTATGGAACAGTATGTGAGAGTTTTTAAAGCTCTGGGAGAGCCCACCAGAATAAAAATATTAAGGTTGCTGTCCGTGCGGCCCATGTATGTGTGTGAGCTGGAAGCGGTTTTACAAATGAGCCAGCCCAGAATATCGCAACACCTAAGAGTGCTTAAGGATGCCTATATATTAAAGGAAAACAAAGAAGCACAAAAAACATTTTATATAATCAGCCGTGAAGTCATGGAAAATGTACTGAACGGCTTTCAGGATTTTCTGGCGGCAGACATAACAACCCTGCCGGAATTCAGAGAGGAAAGCCGCAGGCTGGCGGGACTGGACAGCGAAAGCTGCGTGGCCAGCTGCAAAAGTGCTGAAAATGATTTGGCATCACAGTGATTGTGGATAGTCCTATGGCAGCCAGATCGGTGAATACGTGCCCGGCGTCGGACAGCAGGGCCAGACTGTTGGATATTATGCCCCCGGTGATTTCCACCGCCAGAATAACCAGGGTGATAAAGAATACTATACCCATTTTCCCGACCGAGGCATTGGAATGAATTGCTCCGCCGCAATGGTGAGCAGCGTGGCTGTGGTTATGGCTGTGTTCATGTTCGTGTTTATGATTATGTTCAGGTTTATGATCGTGGCTGTTTATTTCAGTGATTTTCCCCAATATATACACCCTTTCCAAAAAATTAATATTCTATTTTATCAGTATGCTCAGCGGTTAAGGCAGTGCTGCAGCCGCTTCCGCAGGTTTTCTTTTCCCCCATGATAAAATCCTCCTTGCTGTTATTTTGATATTATTTTTTTGATAGAAACTGAAAATGATACGCAAAATATATTAATATAATAATGTACTTATATGTTTATTAAACTTCCATTGGGCGTTAATGTCAAGAAAAAAGCATCTACCATAAGGAATTTCTCTGGTGCCCTACATCCGGCTGTACCTGTGTCAAGTACAGGGATGTAGAATCCGAGATACTAAGGTATCTTGGTTATCTGAATTAATATCCGCTATCTATCTGACGGAAACAGGAAAAGGAAAGTTTGAGACAGTATTTAGTTGGTTATAAATAACATATGGATATTATTGACAGCCATAAGATTAAACAGTTATAATTCATACACACCCGTCTTTAAAGAAATGCGGTGAGATCTTTTGAATATCCATGAATTTATTTGGAATGATGATATAATTTATCACATAGCAAGGCATAACGTAGATCCGGAAGAAGTCGAAGAGGTATGTTTCGGAAAACCAATAATCGTTAAAAACAAACAAGCCTCCAAGGGGTTAAACCTTACCTACTATGCCTTGGGAAAAACTGAATCAGGCCGATATCTTTTCGTAATGTTTATATACTTTAAGAATAGCCGGGCCATGGTAGTCACTGCCCGGGATATGGATGAAAACGAACGAAAATATTACCGGAGGCAATCCAATAATGACTAACAAAACCATACCTAATTTTGGCACCTTTCAAGAAGCCAGAGATTTTTGGAATAATAATTCTCTCGCTGATTTTGAAAATGATCTTGAGGAAACTAAAGAAGTAAAGTTTACCAGAAAAAAATTAATTATATCTATTGACCTTGAAAAAGAAGACGAAAAACGCCTTCGTTTGATTGCAAAACAAAAAGGTGTTAAATACTCTGACCTTATTGCCTCATGGGTAAAAGAGCGCCTTAATAATGATTAAAGAAAAAAGTAAGAGATTAAAAGTAACCTTGGCCAAGCAGGAAATTAATCTGGACGAAGAACCTTTAATCGAAGAAGAACTTCGCCAACTAAATAGTGATGCCGGTTATATTACCGGAGAGGTGTCCAAGCATGAATTCGGTTTACAGGTTGATTTACCTTAGTCAAAGCGGGCAGGATAGTCACGAAGATCATTAATAAGGCAGCATTTTAGCCGCCTTATTGTTTTAGTTATAGAATTGTAATATACCTCTGGCAACCATCATTCCAGAGGTATATTTTGTGTTAAAAATAATTCCTAGAAATATTATTCTGCTAACCGTTATCATAACCCCGACGAGGATCTGCCTGCCGACTTTGAGCAATACCGCGTTGAGAACTACAAGGTTCTAAAACAGCCCATTGAGGCCGATGTATTTATTGAAGGGCTTATATTGGCTATGAAATCCGCTTTAGAACGCCTCAATAACAGCATTCCGAAAAATCCTAAGGTCAAGATAACGACTAAAGGAAACGGGTGGATATCAGTATCACCCCTTGAAGCTCAACCAGAACCGGTAAATCGAGGCTGAAGGCCGAAGTCCAGTGAAGGTGGCCTATGACAAACCTCTTGGATATCCTGAAAGAAGCCGACCTTCGGGTATTTTTTACCGACCAGTTCAAAACGGTCGCCGCGAGAGAGGTAATTGATCGTGCAACCCTCCAGAAACGGCTTATTCTTACTTTATACGGACTGGGTACCAACACCGGTCTAAAAAGGATTAGCGCCGGTGAGCATGGTGAGAGTTACAAAGATCTTCTTTACATCCGTCGGAAATTTATTTACAAGGATAATTTGCGAAACGCCATTGCCGAAGTGGCCAATGTCATCATGGACAGTAGACGCCAAGAAATATGGGGCGAAGGCACCACGTATACGTGTGTAAATTGTCTGACAATTGCCCCTGGTTTAACCTTCGCTGGTATTGCCCCCTGTTAGTAAAATTTTTTCATATGGCTATTGACCTTGTGGTAAATGTATCATATTATGAAATTGTAATATAATAATGTGATTAAAAGAGGTGAACGGTTTTGATAGAAGAAAGGGCGGAAATATTAAAATCCATTGCCCACCCAACCAGGATTACCATAATTGAAACGCTGCGGGCGGGGGAAAAATGTGTTTGTGACATTATCGAGGAAATCGGGCTGGAGCAATCCAACACATCCCAGCACCTGAGTATTTTGAAAAAATCAGGAATTCTTGATTGTAGAAAAGAAGGGGCAAGGGTTGTGTACTGGGTATGTTACCCGGAAATTCATGACATGATGAAGGTTTTGGATGGAATATTGCTCAACAATGCAGAAAAAAAGTCTAAATTACTGCAACGGGTTAGAAAATAGGGGGACTAAAAATGCTAAAATGGCTGGCTGATACTGTAACTTACAAATTATTTGGGCTTGCTCACGGCACCCATCTGGCGGATGCACTGAACTTTTTTGTTTATGACACTGTAAAAATATTGCTGATGCTTTCCATAATTATTTTTTTTGTGTCCATTATCCGGAGTTTTTTCCCTCCGGAAAAAACAAAAAAAATATTAAGCCACAAAAAATTGTTTATTGGAAACATTATGGCAGCACTGCTGGGAATAGTGACACCATTTTGCTCATGCTCCGCCGTACCGGTTTTCATAGGCTTTGTAGAAGCCGGGGTGCCTCTGGGAGTGACTTTTTCCTTTCTTATATCATCACCAATGGTAAATGAAGTGGCCCTGGTAATGCTGTGGGGCCTTTTGGGCTGGAAGGTGGCCATTATATATACTGCTGCCGGACTAATTGTAGCCATTTTCGGCGGCATCATGATAGGCAAGCTGAAGCTGGAAGGCTATGTGGAAGACTATGTATATCAGATCAAGTCCGTGGACATGGAAATGGAAAAACCGTCCTGGCGGGATAGGGCTGTGCAGGCTTACCAGTATACTTTACAGATATTAAAAAAGGTGTGGCTGTATGTGATTATCGGTATAGCCATCGGCGGTTTTATCCATGGCTATGCCCCGCAGGATTTTCTGGTCAAATGGGCGGGCAAGGGTAATTTTTTTGCCGTGCCGCTGGCTGTAATTATAGGCGTGCCGCTGTATTCCAACGCCGCGGGCACCATCCCCATTGTGCACGCCCTGATGGAAAAAGGTATGTCCATAGGAACGGTGCTGGCCTTTATGATGTCGGTAACCGCCCTTTCGCTGCCGGAGATGATCATACTGCGCAATGTCTTAAAGCCTAAATTGATTGCTATTTTTGTCGGTATTCTGGCGGTGTCTATAACTCTGGTGGGATATTTGTTTAATATAATTTTATAGGCGGGAATGAAAGGCCATTGATACTACCTGACGTTAGTATCAATGGCCTTTCAAATAAATTATGTTTTAAAAATAGGTGATAAATTATGTTGAAGTCTATTTTATTATTTATTATTGCCGGATTGGCTGAAATTGGTGGGGGATATCTTATTTGGCTCTGGTTGAGGGAAGAGAAAAGCATCACAATTGGGTTAATTGGTGGTGTAGTACTGGTATTATACGGAATAATACCTACCCTGCAGACCGAACAAAACTTTGGCAGGGTTTATGCGGCTTACGGTGGCATATTCATTGTACTATCAACATTATGGGGTTGGTGGATAGATAAAAAGACGCCGGATATATATGACTGGATCGGTGCGGTTATCTGTCTTGCAGGTGTATCCATTATAATGTGGGGTCCAAGACATTAAAACGGTTTGGTAACGTCTTGATAAGTCCGGCACAATAGCTGCCGGGTATTTTTTTCTTCCGGGGATGCCTGTACTTTTCTTGACATAACATACTAAACCCATTAACATATTCATATATTTAACAAGATAAATATTATTAAGGCAGGTGATGTAATGATTGATATCCTAAAAGCCCTGGCGGACCAGCACCGCCAAAATATTCTAAAATTGCTGGCCCGCCAGGAAATGGGCGTCTGTGAAATAATGCATGCTATCGGTCTGTCGCAGCCGGCGGTTTCACATCATTTAAAGATACTTAAGCAGGCCGGCCTGGTGTGCACAGAAAAACAAGGGAAAATGGTATTTTATACGCTTAATAAAACCGGTTTGCAAAATTTTTTCAACCAGGTAAATCTTTTTCTCCATGATTTGCATTGCTTTTCCGACACTATGCCCGGATCCTCGCCGCTGAGGCAAAATCCCAATATGTGCGAGACACTGGGTTATAAAAAATCAGTATGCGAAAAGGATATATGACGCAGCATAAATTTGACCTGCCTTTAGCAACGTAGTGCAAATTATGTTTGGCAGAGGCAAGGGATAAATATTTTTTGCGGGAGGTAAGCGCCTTGAATGAAAAAGCAGCTGCAAAACTGTCCGTGCTGGACAGATTTCTCACCCTTTGGATATTTTTAGCCATGTTTTTGGGGGTTGGACTGGGCTATGTCGTGCCCCAGGTGGCCGGACTGTTGAATAAATTCCAGGTGGGCACCACTTCAATACCTATAGCCATCGGCCTAATTGTGATGATGTATCCCCCCCTGGCCAGGGTGAAGTATGAGGAAATAGGCAAAGTGTTGAAAAACGGCAGGGTGCTTGGCCTGTCGCTGGTGCAAAACTGGGTCATAGGCCCGGTGCTGATGTTCTTTCTGGCTGTAATATTTTTGCAACACTATCCTGAATACATGGTGGGTCTGATTATAATTGGACTGGCCCGCTGCATTGCCATGGTCATAGTATGGAATTCACTGGCCAGGGGTGACGCGGAATACGCCGCGGCGCTGGTGGCCCTGAATTCAATATTCCAGGTTATATTCTTTTCCGTTTACGCCTATGTATTTGTAACCCTGGCCCCCCGCTGGCTGGGTCTGGCATCCATGGAGATACATATTTCCATGGCCGAAGTGGCCATAAGCGTGGCCATTTATCTGGGTATTCCCTTTGCCGCCGGCGTCATAACCAGGTTTACACTGATCCCCGCCAAGGGCAAGGAGTGGTACGAAAAAAAATTCGTGCCCACCGTTAGTCCCCTGGCGCTGGTAGCCCTTTTGTTTACCATCGTGGTCATGTTTTCCTTAAAGGGTAATTATATTATCAGCCTGCCCCTGGATGTGGTCAGGATAGCCATTCCCCTTTTGATTTACTTCTTGATCATGTTTTTCCTTTCTTTCTTCCTCAGCAAGAGGGCGGGAGTTAATTACGAGCAGTCCACAACCCTGGCCTTTACAGCCGCCAGCAATAACTTCGAGCTGGCCATAGCCGTGGCCGTGGCGGTTTTCGGCATCAACTCCGGCCAGGCCTTTGCAGCGGTAATCGGTCCACTTATTGAGGTGCCCGTTATGATCGGGCTGGTAAATGTAGCCCTTGGGTATAAAAGAAAATATTTCAGTACGCAAAATATGTAGTTTTCATTTTGTGCAAAATACAAAGGGGCCGGAAGGTTTTCAATCTACTAATAAAATAATTTTACCTTTTGGGGAGGGTAAATAAAATGTCCGATACTTGTAACTGTGAACCCACTGAAATTTTAATTTTTCCATGTTCCGGAGGCTCCAATGTGGGGCAGATTGCAAACCAGGCCGGAGTGGACCTGACCAAAGCCGGTGTGGGCAAGCTGTATTGCCTTGCCGGCATCGGCGGGCACCTGGACAGTTTCATTGAATCGGCCAAGGTAGCCAGGCGCATCGTGGCCATAGACGGCTGCCCGGCCGGCTGCGCCAAAAAGACACTGGAGCACGCCGGGTTTAAAGTAACTGATTATACAATTGCAACAGAACTGGGAATAAAGAAAAACCACGATTTCAACCTGGCGACCGGAGACATCAATACCGTTTGTGCGGAAATCCGCAGGCAACTGGGCAGATAATCATCATGAATAGAATAAATTACTGGTTATATTTTTAAATTATCCAGTACCTGCCGCAATGCTTGCGCAGAGCGCTGCAGTGCGGATTTTTCGTCTTCGGCCAAAGAAACTTCCAGGGTTATGGCTCTTCCTTCACGGTTAACTATAGACGGCAGGCTCATGCATACATTGTTAAGGCCATATTCCTCGGATAAAAGCCCCGATACGGTCAGAATGGAACTCTCATCCCTTAAAATGCATTCACAAATTCTTTTCACGGCAAGTCCTATGGCAAAGCAGGTATAACCCTTGCGGGCGATAACTTCATAGGCGGCGCGGCGCACCCCGCTGCTGATAGTATTTCTGTCCGGAACGGACAGACCCCGGCGGTCGCAGAATTTGTCAATACTGATGCCGGCTATATTGGCCGTGCTCCAGAGCAGCACTTCGCTGTCACCATGCTCTCCGGCCACATGGGCATGTATATTTCTGGGCTCCACCAGGCAGTGCCGGCTGATTAAATAGCGGAAGCGGGAAGTGTCCAGTACCGTGCCGGAGCCAAGCACCTTGCCGGGCG
Organism: Peptococcaceae bacterium BRH_c4b; assembly: GCA_000961595.1. Taxonomy (GTDB): domain Bacteria; phylum Bacillota; class Desulfotomaculia; order Desulfotomaculales; family Desulfocucumaceae; genus Desulfocucumis. The sequence goes on along the minus strand of LADO01000039.1, from coordinate 51,951 downwards.
GCATTTTTATGGTTTTTAGTGCTGCATAGGTTAAAACATCCACCGGGTTTGCCACCACCAGCAAAATGGATTTGCTATCCGGATAGATTATTTCCGATAGTGTCTCCTTTAGTATGGCGGTGTTCCGGGCCGCCAGATCCAGCCTGCTTTCCCCGGGCTTCTGGGCCGCACCTGCGGTGTATATGATTATATCGGCATCGAGGCATTGAGAAAAATCACCTGCATATATATTTACGGGCTTGACAAAAGAAGCCCCATGGGCTATATCCATGGCTTCCCCTTCAGCCTTGCTGCGGTTTATGTCCACAAGTACCAGTTCATTGACCAGGCCGCTAATTACGATGGCGTAAGCGGTTGCTGTACCCACCTGGCCTGCGCCTACCACGGCAATTTTTTTCTTATTGTTTTCCTGTATGATTTATCACTCCCCGGCTATGAAGTGAGCGGCTCTTTATAGATTATGTGTCATTGTTATGTTTTATATGAGAACGTCTGGAATAGGGACTGTTATTTAGATACAATATTTATCTCGCTAACAGCCTGTAAGACCCCGTCCTCGAAGGCAGGGGATCAACAGGCTGTATAGCTCAAAATTGGGGACATTCCTCTGACACTAGATCCAAGCTCCAAAGAGAGGTGTGTCCCCATACCTTATAGTTCGCTCTAAGGGTTCGGTAGGGGAATAACCCCTTCCGAACCCAAGACTCGTTTATATTCGATGGATGTCCCGGGAACATTTATTGGGCTGTTCCCTGGAACCCTCACATGCCGCCCCGGTGTCCAAATCCTCTACCGTCGCAGCCAAAAGCTTGCCGGCCTATTTTGGCCAGTTGCTCCTGGGTAAGTACGGTGGACATTTGTTCACGGGTTTTCTGGTTTTGCTGGTACAACTGGTTGCGCAGGCTGTTGATTTCGTTTATTTTAGCGTTCAGCTTGGCCTGGTCGGGATTTTTCTCCCACTGCATTTGCCTTAAGTCAAACATGGTTTTTTGCAGTTTGGTGCGCAGGTCCTGGGAGCTATTGAAGGCATTTTGCTGGATTTCCTTGAGCCTTGCGGACTTGCTCATCGGTCAGGTCCAAAAATGCGGTCGGGTTTTGCCAGTTGTCGGCGCTCAGTTGGGACAGATTGCCACCCCTTGTACAGAACATTCCGCCGCCCCAGTCCGCGGAGGCTACCTGGGCTATTCCCAATACCAGTATCATGGTTGCCACTAATAGAGCAAATAATTTTTTCTTCATCTATATTCACCTCCTTTCTGCGGGATTGGTGCCGTTCACCAAATCTGGTGCCGTTACCCGACCCCTTATAAATAGTTTATCCTCTAATTGCTACGATTTTGCGAACAAAGTCTGACAATTCCTTATGGGCAATTACAGCCGGTTTTTTCAAGCGTCTGCACTGGGCATCAGAGAGGGATGCAGGTCTTCTCCCGGCCCGGGGAGGCTGGCCAGGTTTCGGAAAATTCCCCGGCAGTAGTACCTGTCCAGGGCCTGCACCTGAACCAGTTCCCTTTCCGGGTAGCGCAGGGCAGTGAGTTTTCCCCCTATGGCGCAGCCTTGGTCGATATCAATGGTATTATTTCTAAACTCGGCCTCCGGCACGGGCACATGCCCGTAAACCACCAGGGCTTTGCCCCGGTAATTCCTGGCCCAGTCCCGGCGCACCGGTAGGCCTTCAGGGGTTAGCTGCCCGGTGGTGTCCCCATACATGCAAAATTCCCTGATTCTCCCGGACAGTTTGCCGATCATTTTACCGGTTATACCGGCGTGGGAAAGCACCAGTTTTCCTCCGTCCAGAATGAGATAGGGCCAGGCGTTATAAAAAAACTCTAGATAGCGGCTGCTAAATTCCGTCCGTTTCCATTCCGTAAGTTTATTTATTTCCCGCACGGTGTTCTCCAGGCCATGACTGACTTTCACGCTTCTCCCCGCAAGGTATCTGGCCAGTTTGTTGCAATGGTTGCCGGGTACGTAGAGGGCATTACCTTCGTCCACCATAGCCATGACCAGATTGATACTGTCCAGACAACGTGGACCACGGTCGCCAAGATCCCCAAGAAATATGCCTTTCCTCCCGGAGGGGTGGGCATAGCTGTTATCGTTCTTTATATAACTAAGACGGTCCAGCAGCATTTCCAATTCATCACAGCAGCCGTGGATGTCGCCGATGATATCGAAGGGGCCGCTATCCTGTCTTTCCAGGGGCAGGGGAACCACATGTACAGAGGTGTTCTCCTTTTCCTCCAGGTCCAGTATATGGATACCGTCAAACCCTTCCTGTTTTATTTCCTCCAGTGTTTTTTTCAATTGCCGGCTGTGGCCGGCCAGTACTTTTTCACTCACCACCCTGCTTCTGGACAGGTTTCTCTTGATGCAAGTCTCCAGCGGTATATTAAAGACGAGGATAATTATCTGAAAGTCGTAGGCCCTGCCCATTTCCAGGAGTTCCCGGCGGGCCTTCCGGGTTAGGGCGGTGGAATCCGCCACTGTGAGCCGTCCCATGGCCAGCCGTTGTTCGATAATACAGCGGAAAACTTTGAAGGCCCTGTAACTGGAGGATATGTTGGACTCGTCGTCACTGACCATCGCCCGGCAGTGGTCCGTTGATACGATTTGGGTAGGCTTAAAATTTTTCCGGGCGAAAGTTGATTTGCCGCAGCCCGCCGGGCCGCAAAGCACCACCAGGGATGATGCGGGGATTTTTATTAGGGTCACGGTTATACCTCCGGAGTAGTATCCTTAATATTTTTCTTAATTTGTAATATTCCCAGTCAGTACAGCCTTTAAAAAATATCCGGTATTTGCCCTGGGACTATACTGTATAGTTGGCCCGGTTGTATTGTAAAATTTTTTGCAAAAACTAAAAAAAAATATAGAGAAAGTATACAAAATACAGTATAATGGATTGTGAAATATTAATCAAATCGGAGGAGGGATACAACATGTATAAGAAAATATTAGTTCCCCTGGACGGATCGGAAAAGGCCAATGCTGCGGCTGAACATGCTATTGAACTGGCGGCCAAGTTAGATGCGGAAGTTACTCTGTATCATGTCATACCGGCCCTGAGCCCCTATGGTAACAGTAACCTGAACGGCGCTTATCAACAGATACACAACGAAATTCAGGCCACCGGCGAGGAAACGCTTCAAAAAGCCCAGGACAATTTTGCTAAATCAGGTGTGAAGCTTGATATTAAAGTAATATGGGGCGACCCTGCGGAGGAAATATGCCGGGAGGCCAAAGAGAGAGAATTTGACCTGATAGTTATGGGTAGCCGTGGCCTGGGTGAAATAAGGGGATTCATTATGGGCAGCGTCAGCAATCGAGTAGTGAGACACGCTTCGACGCCGGTGCTGATTGTCAGGTAAACCAAGTCATTTTGTCAGGTTTTCTACTGTACAGTTGTTTTTTGCGGCTGTATATAATACAATTTCAATTGGAGTTGCAATATATTTTCCGGCTCCCTGCAGAGCCGGGAAATTTATTTTTTCACGGCCGGGCTGGCCTAGCAGCGGAAGCTGCATATGAGCAGAAGAAAAATTTTTTGGAGGTGTTCAGGTGGCTATCCAGGAAGTCAGGGTGACCAATAAACCCGGGTTGCCCGATCCCGCTGGTAACGGCCTGTTGTATGATTTGCACCACGCTCTTGGCCTTGACGGCTTTGAAAAAGTTAGTACGGCCAAGGTGTACCGGTTTGAGGGTATTGATGAGGGGCAGGCCCGGCTGCTGGCGGAAAGGCTGCTGGCCGAGGATGTATTCCAAATATACAGTATCAACGGTCCGTTACCGGATAACACCGGGGTTCTGGTTGAGGTGGCCTACAAACCAGGGGTGATGAACCCCGAGGCAGCTTCCCTGATAAAGGCAGCTTTGGATCTGGGCATAGAAGGTCTCCTGGCGGCTGAATCCAGCCGGGAATACACCTTTCGGGGACCCGGCGCCACCGCGGAAAATATTGCCCTGATTGTGGATAAACTGCTGGTCAACGCTACGGTGGAAAGGGTTGTCATTGCCAAGCCGGAAACCTTAATTATTAAAGGCAGCATCGGTAGTATCAAAACTATACCAATCAATCAGATGAATGATCAACAGTTGATGGAACTGAGCAGGGACAAATTATTTCTTAACCTGGAGGAAATGAGGGCGGTCCGTAAATATTTCCTCGATACAGGCAGGGAGCCTACGGATTGCGAGATAGAAACCATTGCCCAGACATGGTCTGAGCATTGCGGACATAAAACCTTCCGGGCCACATTGGTGGTTAACGGAAAGGAAAAGGAGCCCATGCTGGCCAGGCTTAAAAAGGCCACGGAAGACGTAAATCACCCCCTGGTGCTGTCTGCCTTTGTAGATAATTCAGGGGTGATGGAATTTTACCGGGGCCAGGCCATTTGCGGCAAGGTGGAGACTCACAATTCCCCCAGCGCCATTGAGCCGTATGGCGGGGCCATGACCGGCAGCGGCGGGGTTTTTAGGGATATTATGGGCACCGGGGCCGGGGCCAGGGTGATTGCCTCCACTGACATGTTTTGTTTTGCCCCCCCGGAAACACTGGCGGAAAACATACCGGCGGGCTGCCTGCACCCCCATTACCTGCTGCGCCAGGTGGTGGCCGGGGTGAAGGATTACGGCAACCGCATGGGCATACCCACCAATAACGGCTCGGTGCACTTTCATAAGGATTTCCGGGCTAAACCCTCCATCATCGTGGGGGCTTACGGCATCCTGCCGGTAGAGTCCTGCCGCAAGGGACAGGCCCGGCCTGGTGATCTCGGAGTGGTCCTGGGTGGGCGAACAGGCAGGGACGGTATTCACGGCGCTACTTTTTCCAGTGGGGAAATGACTCACCGTACGGTGGACGTCAATTCCAGCGCGGTGCAGATAGGCAACGCCATAGAGGAAAAGCGGATGAGTGACGCCCTGTTGGCGGCATCCGCCGAGGGGCTCATCAGGGCCGTCACAGACTGCGGGGCAGGGGGATTCAGCTCAGCCCTGGGAGAAATGGGCGAAAATACCGGGGTCAGGGCATGGCTGGAGCGGGCCCCGCTAAAATATTCGGGGTTAAGCACCTGGGAAATCTGGCTGTCCGAAAGCCAGGAGCGCATGGTGCTGGCAGTGGCCCCGGAGAATCTGGAGAGGCTGCTGGAAATTTGTCGCGGTTACAATGTGGAGGCCACGGTGCTGGCGGAGTTTACTGCGGACAGAAGGCTTAGAGTAACCCATGGTGACGATATTGTATGCGACCTGGATATGGAATTTCTGCACAACGGGCTGCCTAAAAGGCGTATGACTGCCCGCTGGGAGAGGAAGCCAGTGTGTCCGGACGGGGTGGAAAAGGAAAGTAATTCATTGGCTATTGACTGGCTAAATATATATAAAAGTATTATGTCTCACCTAAATGTATGTTCCAAGGAGCCCATTATAAGGGTTTATGACCATGGAGTTCAGGGTTCCTGTGCCTTGCCTCCGCTGGGCGGAGAGGGGGGTGACGCCCCTAACGACGCGGTGATACTCACACCCCTCCCGGGCGAAGCCTGCGGGGTAGTTATCAGCCACGGGCTGAACCCTGTGCTGAACAACATCGATCCCTATTACGGCAGCCTCTGGGCCGCCGCCGAGGCGGTATCCAACGCGGTGGCGACGGGCGCCAACCCGGAGGAACTGTGCCTGATTGACAATTTTATCTGGCCCTTCCCGGATGAGGAGTCCCTGGGTGCCCTGGATCTGGCGGTGGATGCCTGCGTGGATTTTGTCCGGGCTACGGGCATGCCTTTTATTTCCGGCAAAGACAGTCTTTCCAGTACCTACCGGGGGACAGACGGCGCTGTGCTCAAAATACCCCCGGTGCTATGCGTATCGGCCTTCGGGCGGGTGCCGGATGTAAACCTGACCGTATCGGCGGACTTTAAAAAGCAGGGTAGTAAAATTGTGCTGGTGGGTAAAAGAAATCCTTCCGAAATGGCCGGTTCGACCTACTATGACTGGCTGGGCAGGGAGGGCGGAAATTTGCCCTGCCTGGACCTGGCGACCCTGCCCCTGGTGCTGAAGGCAGTGCACCGGGCCGTCCGGCGGGGTTTGGTGCTGGCCTGCCATGATATCAGCGAGGGAGGCCTGGCTGCTGCCGTGGCGGAGATGTGCTTCGGCGGCAGGCTGGGGGCTGCCCTTAATGTGGTTCCCGGCGAATCTCCGGAACAATTTTTATTCAACGAAACCGTGGGCTGCTTCGTGGTGGAAATAGATGCCGGCGCTGATGGCGCAGAAATATTTGGTGTCGTGCCCTGGGTGGAGATAGGTACTACCGTTCCAGAGCAGCAAGTGGCAGTGTATTATAAAGATCAGCAGTTGTTCGGGGCTGAGCTGGTAGAACTTAAAGATGCCTGGCAGAAGCCCATGAAGGAGGTGTTCGGAGCATGAAACCGCCGGTATGCGTTTTAAGAACGGACGGAACCAACTGCGATGAAGAGACCTTTTACGCCTTTGCCAAGGCTGGGGGCGACTGCCGGATGGTGCATGTTAACCAGTTGCGCTCCGGGGAAGAAAAGTTATCCTCCTATCACATCCTGGCCCTGCCGGGAGGATTTTCCTATGGTGACGACGTGCATTCCGGCAAGGTGCTGGCGGTGGAGCTTACCTCTCTGCTGAAGGAACAACTTCAGGAATTCGTGGAGGCCGGGAAGCCGGTGCTGGGCATCTGTAACGGCTTTCAGGTGCTGGTGCGCACCGGGCTGCTGCCGGAAAGAAAAATAGGCACTATTAACACTACCCTCATGCATAATGATTCTGGTAAATTTGAATGCCGCTGGGTTAATCTGCTGGTAGAGGACAGCCCCTGCATTTTTACCCGGGGGATGACGGAGAAAACTATCAGCATTCAAGTGGCCCACGGCGAGGGCAGGTTTTACACTGATCCGGAAACATTGAACAGGATAGAGTCGTCCAGACAGGTGGTTTTCCGTTATTGTGACGCCGGAGGAAAAGCCACCGCCCTGTATCCCGCAAACCCCAACGGATCGCTAAATGCCATCGCCGGTATATGCGATGAAACAGGCCTGGTGATGGGGCTGATGCCGCACCCGGAGCGGTTCGTGGAGAAAACCCAGCACCCCAACTGGCGGCGAGGTATTGAGGGAGACCCCCACGGTCTGGCCGTTTTCCAAAATGCCGTAAGCTATGCCAGGGAAATGTGAGGTTGTCCGATATGTTTATACGCAAGGCAAAAATAACTGATGTTGAGGATATTCATGCTTTAATTACATTTTACGCCAATAAGGGCCTTATGCTGGCAAGGCCGCGCTCCATGCTTTACGAGGGCATCAGGGAATTCACCGTGGCGGAGGAAAAAGGCAAGCTGGTGGGAGTGGGCTCACTGCACATCATCTGGGAGGATCTGGCGGAAATCCGGGCCCTGGCGGTAGATCAGGATATGACCGGCCAGGGTATCGGCAGAATACTGGTCAACGCCTTTCTATTGGAGGCCAGGGAACTGCACATACCCAGGGTATTCACCCTTACCTATCAGGCAGGATTTTTTGAGAAATGCGGCTTTACCCTGAAAGCAAAGGAAGATATGCCCCAGAAGGTCTGGAAGGAGTGTATCAACTGCCCGCAGTTTCCCAACTGCGAGGAAGAGGCGCTGGTGATAGATCTGTAGGGGTCAGGCACCCAACTTATTAACTTATTATCTCGCTAACAGCCTGTAAGACCCCGTCCTCGAAGGTCGGGGATAAACAGGCTGTAAAGCTCGAACTAAGTTCGCTTTTAAGGAAAGGGGACACACCTCTAATAAGAGTCTGACTTTGGGGTGAGGAATGTCCCCAACGTATGTTCGGTAGGGGAATAACCCCTTCCGAACCCAAGACTCACTTATATTCGTTGCCGAATGAACTTATCGTTTGATTAGTGCGAAAAACCTTTAAGGTTTTGAGATTTAAGATGAATTTAACAGGCCTCACTTTTGTGATGCCTGTTTTTCTGTATAAAGCGGCAATAATCGGCAAAAAATTAAAATGATGTCGAGGAGTAATTACCTTCACTGCATTGTTTTTTCTGAAAAACTTATTTTATGGGGGTTTACATATGGCAGCTCAACCGGTAATGCCGAAATCCTGGCGGGTGGAGACCAAGCCGCACAAATTTTGCCCCGGCTGCGGGCATGGGCTGGTGCTGAAGGCGCTGGGGGAGGCCGTGGACGAATTGGGTATCCAGGAGCGCACCGTTTTTGGCTGCGATATAGGCTGCTCCCTGTTAGCCTGGGACTTTTTCAATCTGGATAGCGTGCAGACCCACCACGGCAGGACAACTCCGGTGATGACGGGGATCAAAAGGGCCAGGCCGGAATTAATCTGCGTCGCCTATATGGGGGACGGGGGCGGCTACGCCATCGGGTCCCAGCATCTGGTCAACGCTGCCGCCCGCAATGAAAAAATAACGGTATTACTGGCCAACAACACTGTATATGCCATGACCGGAGGGCAAATGGCCCCCACCACCATGCCCGGCCAAAAGACGGAAACCAGCCCCTACGGCAGGGACCCGCTAAAAACCGGCTACCCCATGCAGGGTCCGGAGATGGTGGCGGCCATCACCAGGGAGGGGGCCTATGTGTCAAGGGGGACTGTTACCAATATGAGGCAGCTGAAATCAATGATTAAAAAAGCGCTGCAGAACCAGCTGGAGGGGAAAGGATTTTCCTTTGTAGAGGCCCTGTCCACCTGCCCCACCAACTGGCGGACCAATGCCGAGGAGACATGGAAATACCTGATGGTGGACATGCCCTCCCATTTCAAGGTGGGAGAAATAAAAACCCCCGCCGGGGACGTTGAAGGGGCGGTAAGTGTCTAATCAGCGGGCAAATCGTACATTTCACGCATTTTTTTTCTGAAAAGAGTCAGGTCGCTGCGCATATCCCTGAGGGCTGCAGGCAGCATGGCCAATAAGTCTTTTAATTTATTAAAATCAAGCATATAGCCGTATACGTTTCTGAACCTGTACCGGAAGCTTCTTAATTCGTGCAACTTTTTTGTAGTGGCAGGGTTAAGCAGTGCTATGCGCACGCCTGGTATCTTAATAGCCATTTTGTTCCAACAGTTCCTTGTGCCACTCTTCCCTGCCCGGTATAGACTGATCATAGAGTATAACTTTTCTGCATCCATATTTATGTTTTAAAATATGAGCGGCGTTACGGGTTTTGTCCAACGCCGTATTTTGCCTTTGCCTCAGTATGGCAGATTCGTGTTTGTTAATAGCATGCTGGGTTTTAATAAATAATCTTTTTTCTCTTGAGTCGTTTTGCATAATCATCACTTCCTTGTGTTCCTGTCATTATTATACAATATTAATTATATAAGCAATATCTGAATTTGCATAATGTCATCCATGTCCGGCCAGAACCATAATTTTATAAGTTAATAAGTTAGATACCTGGTACCCCAGGAGGAAAATTGTTGCCCTGATGGCCAGGCCAAAGGATGTGGATGGTCCGAAATATATGCAGCCTGCCTATTCGGAAATAAACCTGCTTTTTCACTTGGCCAGGAAGGTTGGGCTCCTTACAGTGGAGTACACCAAAAATGATAAGCGGTTATTAGTGCCGACAGTCAAAATGGAAAAATACATGGCTTTGAATTCTTTTACCAGGTATATGTTACTGTTCAGGATTTACTGGACCGGTCTGGATTTCAATGCATTTTATAGTGATTCAAAAATACAGTATTATCTGCACAATATTGATCCGGTCTTTGCAGTGCTGGCTATAAACTACCCGAAAACCTGTTATCCTCTCTGTTGCTTTACAAAGATTTCTAAACTTCCGTAAATAATCTTTTATCTCGCTAACAGTCTGTAAGACCCCGTCCTCGAAGGTCGGGGATCAACAGACTGTATAGCTCGAACTCATCCATCACCGCTAGACTGTAGCATCTCTGTAATAAACCATCCTTCTTCCGATAAAATAGGGCGATTCCTTTTTCTCCCCGCTGATGGCCTCGACGACACACTGGCTCAAGCGCACAGTCCGCAGGAAATGCATTTTTCCTCATTCACGGTGTATTCCAGTAACGTCCTATTAACTATTTAAAAATGGTATTTAAAAATTGTCGCAATGTGAAGAAACAGGTGGAATGAATTATGTTTGAAGGTGTAGTAACATAAGATAGTAAAGTTGTAGATCTCTAAATTCATAGCGCAATACAAGGCTTCTGTTTAGTTGTTTTGATCGATGGTAATTGCCATTAAAAAGGGGGACACTATCCATGTGCGAATTGTGTATTAAGCACGGAGAGGGGAAAAAGTGGTATGAGGTTATGAAAAATTATTCGAAGGAATTGTATTCCCAGAATAACGTGGAGCAATTTATGAAAGATTTTTTCCTTAATTTTCATAAGGAATTTAATGGTATTATAAAGCTGGACGCGGCTAAAAGGAAAAGATCCATAGTATATGGTTTCATTAGAAAAATGGCTACTTCGCATATGAAAAAAAACCACTTCGGCCAGATAATCCCTTTGGAAGATGCCGAAATGATAATCGATATGATGCAGTCTATAACCAGGGTACCCTGTATATGCAGGGGGTTGACCAGAGGCGAAAAGAACGCACGCTACTGTTTCGCTATCGGTGTGGACCCAAGCCCAAGCGATATTTTGGGGGATTATCCTCATTTAAAGGAGAACCTTGAGACGCTCACCCGTGATGAGGCAAAAAAACTTCTGCGAAAATTTGATCAAGAGGGTTTGATTCATTCCATATGGACTTTTAAGACTCCTTTTATCGGCGGCATTTGTAATTGTGACCGCGACTGCCTGGCATACCGGATTCAGGTGACTGCGGATTTGATGCAGATAATGTTTAAAGGAGAGTATGTCGCCGAGATTGACCTTGACCAATGTGTTGGCTGCAGGAGTTGTCAGAAGTTATGCCAGTTTGGAGCTATTGAATTCTCCTCTTCAAACCTGAAGTGTTATATCAATCCCATGAAGTGTTATGGGTGCGGAGTATGCCGTAGCGCTTGCAATAAGGAAGCTATTACCTTAAATGATAGAAACCAATTACCCGAATTGGCAGGAGTGTGGTAATCATGCTGAATATAAAGATTGATCGTAACAAATGTATTAATGCCCTTGATTGTTTGAAATGTATCGATGCTTGCCGGAGCGGAGTTCTATTGGTATTAAGCCCTTATGCTGAAGTGGCCAAGGGGAGGATTAAACCTGTCATAATGTCAATGTGTACCGGTTGTGGGGAATGTCAAAGAGTTTGTCCGGCAAAGGCAATTACTATGATTAAGTAATCACTCAATTATTCATAACAATTATTTTGCGCCTAGGTATTACTCATAGATATTGTTAATAAGCTCAGATGGGGTCAGGCTATTAACATATCCAATGTTCATAATAAGTTAATATGTTAATAGCCTGACCCCTATTTTTACGAAACATATATCGCTTCTTTCGGGCATTTGGCCTGGCATACCCCGCATTTCAGGCACTTCTGGCGGTCGATAAAATAGGGCTGCCCCTTTTTATCCCCGCTGATAGCCTCGGCCACACAGGCCCGGGCGCAAAGTCCGCAGGAAATGCATTTTTCCTCATCCACGGTGTAATCCAGTAACGCCCGGCACACTCCAGCCGGGCAATTTTTATGTAAAATATGGGCCTCATACTCGTCTCTAAAATATTTGATGGTGGATAGCACCGGGTTGGGGGCCGTCTGGCCCAGTCCGCACAGAGAAGCGTCCATCACCTCCCGGGCCAGATCTTGCAGTTCGTCAAGTTCCTCTAGTGTGCCCTTACCCCCGGTTATTCTCTCCAGCATTTCCAGCATGCGCTTGGTGCCCACCCGGCAGGGGGTGCATTTGCCGCATGATTCGTCCTGGCTGAATTGCAAATAAAATTTAGCTATGTCCACCATGCAGTCGTCCTCATCCAGGACGATTAAACCACCGGACCCCATCATAGAGCCTATGGCTTTCAGCGACTCATAGTCAATGGGAGTATCCAGATGTTTTTCTGGTATAACACCGCCGGAGGGACCTCCGGTTTGTACTGCCTTGAATTTTTTGCCATTCGGTATTCCCCCACCGATGTCGAATATAATTTGGCGCAGGGTGGTTCCCATGGGCACCTCGATCAGTCCGGTATTTACAATCTTGCCGGCCAGGGAAAAAACTTTGGTGCCTTTGCTGGACTCCGTGCCCATGGCGGCATACCATGCGGGGCCGTGGCGAAATATGGACGGTATATTGGTAAAGGTTTCTACATTGCTTAACAGAGTGGGTTGACCCCATAAGCCGCACTGGGCGGGGTAAGGAGGCCTGGGCATGGGCTCTCCCCTCTGGCCGGTGGCGGAACGCAGCAGGGCGGTTTCCTCTCCGCAGACAAAAGCCCCTGCCCCCAGTCGCAGGTCAATATCAAAGCTGAAACCGGAACCCAGTATGTTTTTGCCCAGTAGGCCGGCTTCCCGGGACTGGCGGATGGCATGTTCCAGCCTGTTCACGGCAATGGGGTATTCGGCCCGGACATAAATGTAGCCTTCATCCGCCCCCACGGCAAAACCAGCAATGGTCATGGCCTCCAGTACGCTGTGAGGGTCCCCTTCCAGAATGCTCCTGTCCATAAAGGCTCCCGGATCGCCCTCATCGGCGTTACACACCACATATTTGGGAGAGCCTTCCGCCAGGGCTGCGGCCTCCCACTTTTTGCTGGTCGGGAAGCCGCCGCCGCCGCGTCCCCTTAATCCTGAGCGTTTCACGGCGTCTATAACCCATTCCGGCTCTCCTTTGGCCAGCACATCCGCCAGGGCGAAATATCCCCCGGTGGCTATGTATTCTTTGATATTCTCGGGGTTGATCAGCCCGCAGTTGCGCAGCGCCACCCTTTGCTGGGCATTGAAGAAATGAATGTCCTGCAGCCTTTTTTTCCGTACCCCGCTGGCGGGTTCCTGGTAGAGCAGCCTTTCAACAATCCTGCCCCTGTCGAAATGTTCCTCCATAAGTTCAGCGATATCCTTTTGCTCCACCAGGCAGTAGAATACGTTTCCCGGATGAACAACCACAATCGGCCCCAGTTTGCAAAAACCGAAACACCCCGTTTTAAAGACCCTGACCCGTTCATTTAAATCCGAACTTGCTATACTTTCTTCCAATTCTTTAATCAGGGGGTGACTCCCGGAGGAAGAACATCCGGTACCGGTGCAGACCATCACCTGGTATTCCTGAGCGGAGTCCTTTTTCCCCAGCCTGACTTCAAGGTCCGGCAGGAAGCTGTTCCTGATCTCCTGCAAGTCCTGCATAGTCTTGATCATCTCTTTTTACCTCCGCCTCCCGCCTGTATTTGCGCAGTATCTTACTCACATCTTTGCGGCTCAACTTGCCGTGTACATGATCGTTTACCGTAAGTACAGGGGCCAGCCCGCAGGCTCCTATGCAGCGGGTGCTTTTCACGGTAAAAAGACCGTCTTCCGTGGTATCGCCGTCTTTAAGTTCCAGTTCCCGCCTGAAGTCCTCCAGTACCCCTGCCGCGCCCTGAACGTAGCAGGCGGTTCCCAGGCAGACGTTGATAGCATTTTTCCCTATGGGTTGAGTACTGAAAAGGGAGTAAAAAGTAACCACCCCGTTGACCTCGCTCACGGGTAAGTTCATTTTGCCTGCTATATATGTTTGTACTTCCTCTGGTAAATAGCCGAAAATTTCCTGGGCGCCCTGCAGCACCCTAATCAGTTGCCCCGGTTTTTGTCCGTACACTTCTATTACGTGGTCAAGTTTTCTGAACCCCGATTGCATTTCGCTGCCATCAATGTCCAAACACCACACCTCCTGGTCATTATGCTTAGTTTTAATAGTTGGCTGCTTTTTATACCGACATATTCACTGGAGTATTATTCATAGCATAGTGGGAATAATTAGTAAGGAAAGGGGACACACCTTCTTTGGTTAGGATAAAGTCCTTCTTTATTAACAGATGCGAGAAGGAATGTCCCCAATCTAAGAAACAATTAAACGGGGGTGTTTATCGGTGACAGGTTTATACCGGGCTGGTAAAAGGCTGTTTAGTCTTGAATTGGATGGATGGCGAAAAAAAAGGCGCACCGGCAGGCTGATGCGCTATTATATTAAGCCAGCTGACGACGGCAGGAACCGGCTGGCCCGCCGGATTGATTTTTATGGAACACTGATGGTGACCATGCTGCTGACCCTGCTTTTTATCCAGGGTGCAGTGGGAAACCCGGTAAAGGCGTTGATTTACGCGTTGCCCTTGTGGGCGGTAGAGGTTATTATCGCTAATGTAATTAAAACCAGGAAAAAAAATATTTATATTTTACACAGAAGGATATGGCTGGCCGGAAAAGAGGCTCTGGCTAAAATTCAGGGTATGACCAGTCCGGATCAGTTTACCGAATTGGTCCGCCAGATAATGTGCGGTCTGCCCTATTGCAGTGATGTACATGCTGTTCGGGCGGAAGACCTTGAGCGGAGGGATATCTCCCTGCGTGCAGTTTGCAATGGTATCCCGGTGGTTATTAACACTGATTTGCCGGGCGGTGACAGTAAGGAGACCGGCCCGGAGCAGGTGTTGTCGTTTATCGGGGAGATAGAAAGGTCGGGGCTTCGCAGTGGGATTATGATTAGCACCGGTGAATTTTCTGAAGAAGCCGGAAGTGTAGCCCTGGAGACCGGCAAGGGCTATGCCATTCGGCTGGTAAATGTGGTTAAGCTGGTGGAACTGGCCAGACAGGCTGGACATGAAATTTTCAGCGTTGAAGGTAGCAAGCCGGAACAGATGAAAGTAGCACCCGGCCACCTTAACCGAAAAAGGATGTTTAGAGAGGCATTGAGTGGCAGAAAAAAGGGTATAAGTTATTTAACAGCCTCGGTAATAATGGCTGCTCTGTATCTGGCTTTCAATATGGGTTCGTATAATACGATGTATCTTGCCTTTGCCCTCTTTAACCTGGCTCTTGCCCTATACTGCCTCTGGACAGCCGGGGAAAAGGAACTTTTGGACCAGTTGGAGACTATCGGGTCAAGAAACTAGCCTGTGCCTGGCAACTGGATGGTGACATGGAGACGTGAATAAATGGAGAAGCGGAAATTTAGCAGGGTACCGAAACATATAGGTGTTATTCCTGACGGCAACAGGCGCTGGGCCGTGGATAGGGGACTGGCCAGGGAAGAGGGGTATGACAGGGGTCTTGACCCGGGCCTGATGTTGTATGAAATGTGCCTTGAGTTGGGGATTGATGAACTAACTTTTTATGGTTTCACTCAGGATAATACCAAGCGCCCCTCCGTGCAGAGAAAGGCTTTCCAAAAAGCCTGCGTGGACGCCGTTAAGCTTCTTGCTGACAGGGATGCGTCACTGCTGGTTATAGGTGACACCTCTTCCCCGATGTTTCCCAGGGAATTGCTGCCTTTTACAAAAAGGTATCACTTCGGCAGGGGATTGCTAAAAATAAATTTCCTGGTTAATTATGGGTGGAAGTGGGATCTCAAGCATGCCTTCGAGACCGGCCCGTCCACCGAAAATGTCGGAAATTTTCTGGATGGCCTGGCTTCCAGGGACATTTCTCGCATCGACCTGATTATTCGCTGGGGCGCCAGGAGAAGGCTCAGCGGGTTTTTGCCGGTTCAGTCCATATATGCCGACATGTTCGTGATCGATGATATGTGGCCGGATTTTCAGCCGGAGCACCTGTACCAGGCGCTCAAATGGTATGAAACCCAGGACATAACCCTTGGCGGTTAGAGCAAATTTTTTCTTGACATAAAAAATAAGTATTAAAAAATATTTTGATTTTCAGGGTATTTTAAGAAACTTTCACTATAATTAGCCAAACATATATTTTGGGAGTGGTGCTTTATGAAAGATGATGATAATTCCCCGTTCTCGTTGCTGGCATTACTCAGTCTGGTATTTGTGCTGGCCATGCTCACCATCAACCTGCCTTTCATTACTGCAGCCCACCTGTAAATACAGATGATGATTAAAACCGCCCCATCCCGGGCGGTTTTAATCATTTATATTGCGTATCTCCGGCCAATATAAATTACAGATGTTTAATAGTTTAAAGCCCCCGGGGCAAGACGAATATTTGTCTTCCGAACCGGGGGCTTTAAACTATTTGCAGACCAGACTTGCTTATAAGTCATGGAAAAAAGTTGCTTAGCGTGAGCAACTGGTTGTTCCCATTACGAAGCCCGGTGTGCAGGCAGCTGTTTTTATTTGTTGAATACAGTCTTTCAGTTGCTGGCCGGAAATTCCGCTAGGAACAACATTAACCTGCATTTGTGGTACGCATTTGCTGACCTGAGGGGCTGTGTTTCCCGCTACGGCATTGCTGCAGCCGGTAGCTGCCAAGGCCGGGGCTGAGAACGCCATAAGTGACGCTGCCAGTGCTGCCAGTACAAATATTTTTTTCATGCTGAGCGTTCACCACCTTTTATAAATTTGGTTTGTCACCGAAAGCAATTATACATGATAGGATTGCATAATGATAGTGAAAATGTTTACCAGCATAATTATATAGCGAAAAAGAGCGAAATGTTTGTCGCGGATGATGGTAGTTGAATAATACTATTGATTGTTGTCGGTTATCGCAGCTGACAGTAAACTACCCATTAGAAACCTGTCAGTATGGCAGGCATGTATGTTTAACATACTGCGAAACTTTTAATTATAACTTTACTGGTGCAATGGATTTGATTGGTTTTTGTCAAGCAGGTTAAGTTTTTCAGGATTATCTATTTCTAAAGTTAAATTCCCTGGCTTAAATAATCTACTGTCACCAAGATTAACTGCTATGGCCATTTTGGTTGCCCCAAACGCAAAGTGTGAAAGTAGAGATATTAATGCTTCACGTGGTTTGATGGGGTATATAGCTGTTGCTCCTATTTTAGACATAACTCCATATAGAGTTGTCCACTCCGCTGCCCCAAGGCCCGCTCCCTTGATAAAATATTTGTCCTTTCCCATTAAAGTCAACCAATAAATACAGGTTATCCCGAGTCCCGCAGCGATCATGTTATCAGCAACTGCACCTAATAATTTACCCTGGGGCGTATTAATATCTGCTTTTCTGACAAAGATACCGGCAGCTTTTTGTTTTGCAGTTGATTTTAGCAATCCTTTTCTGGTGAAGATACCCTCTACAGTATTCTTAGCCAGGTTCCCTCCGATACCTGCAATAATTCCCAGCCAAAAGCGGTCAGTTATTTTTTTCATTTTTTCGTTCACCTCAAAAGTATTCTTTCTTAAAGTAATAGCATTAATAATAGGAATCTCTTGGAAGATGATATCTAATTATGAATATAACCTCCTTATTTGGCTGGAAGGGGGTTAAAAAACCGGTCGGTCTAAATTAATCCGGTTGTGCTAAAGACAGCCATTTTAGGCGTACCGGTTTTGCTTTTTAACGCAAAATAAAAAGGCGTTTGGATAGTGTAACCCAAACGCCTTAAGGCTTTGCTGGCGGGAGTGTGTGGGAATCGAACCCACCACGGACAGGAACGCTGCCCGACGACCGGTTTTGAAGAACGATACAGCCATTTTTACGCTTTTGTATGTAGACGTTTAACCCTCGATATTACGGGATTTATTTGATAGTCGTTTTTATGCAAACGGCTATTTTATTATGGTTTTTTATGAATTTCTGTCTTTTTATTTGTCTTTTTGTCTGGTATATTATGGGATATATTATTGCTAAAAAGTTTTTTACGGAAGTGGCCTATTTTTTATGTTTTTTAGTTTTGCGTGAATATCTCCGCTGGTTTTTGTATTCTTCTTACTGCGGCTGTTCAGATCAATAAACGGCTCAATGTTCTGGTGATCTATCAGGTGATAAATGGCCTCAGCATCATGAGCGGCATCCAACAGCATCTTTTCCACCGTGCCCAAGGTAAAACGTTGCTTGAATTCAACCGCACTGACGACCAGACTGACAGAATCGTGCCTGGAAGCAGGCTGTAGTCTTGGATACATTGGCAAGTCGTATCGACTGTCCGCAGCAGAAATCATGTAGAGATGGTAACCGTTGAAGTACTTCTCCCGGGCGCTATCCCAGCCCGAGTCGCAGTCGGGCTGGGAGTAGATACGAGGATGGTTGCAATCAGCAAGGCCTTGGGCACGACAACTACAAGTTGATTTACTTCGGGGATAAGCAGCAGTGACAAAGGGTGTGCCGTCACCTGCCGCACTCAAGGCGTTCATATCCCCAAGTAAACCAAGCTTCGCCGAAAGGGTAAGGATTTGAGTCTGGAAGAAGTGGAACAAGCGGTCAGATGGCAAGTCGGTTTTCTTAGCGGCGTGACGAATCACCCACTCGACCAGACGTTTGACCTTACCCGGCGTGGTGGTAAGAGCTTTTTCGCCTTTTTTCCCTTTCTTGGGCTTGCGTTTACGCTTTTGTTTATTAGGTTTGAGATTATTTCCGCTGGCAGCCCAAAGGCGTTTGAAGAAGTCATAGAAGGTACCGACACCGGGAATATCCCCGGGTTCGAAACCGCTAAGGATGGCGTAGTAGGGAATACGATTCATTTCATTAATCCACTCGGTAACACCGATTCCCGTCTTCGTCATGAGCAAGAGAAGATACGAACGTAGGGTCCTGATACATTGCATGTGAAATCAGCACTGGTTTCAAACAATCACCCCATATTTTGTATTCAAAGGTAAAAATCCCTTTTGCGCGATTATGGGGGTGTTTAGAAAATGTCAAGTGTTTTTTAGCCGTTTTGGGGAAGTCAAGAAAATATTTATCATTCACGAATTTCCAGTTTATCTCGATGAAAAGCAAAAAACCTCCCACTCAAAGTAGGAGGAATGCTATAAAGTTGGTTCAGGGAAACCCTTGTCCCAACTGGCTCGGCGAATGCCGAGAGGCTATTTATAGAAGAGGAGCATCCCCAGATCGTCTTTGTCGATACCCTGACCAGTTTTCACAGCTTGGACGAAAACGACAATTCAGAAATGAAAAAAGTTACTGAAAAACTAAGTATGCTGGCCCACAGAACAAATGCTGCGATTGTCATCCTGCACCACGCTCGAAAGAAGAAACGGAGTGAGTATGCCATAAGCATGAGCCAGCACGATTCGGTTGGCGCAGGCGTCCTGAACCGGCTTGTGGGCTGTATGATTGGTATTGAAAAAAAGGCCGGTGACAATGGTCAGGACATTTTCACAGTACGGAGCCTGCAATCCTGGTTACAAGGTTTTTCGACATTCAGCTATACCTTGGAGGATGAAACCGACGAGGCCGGGCGGGAGTGGGTACGAATGAAGATCGATTTAACGCCAGCGTTTGATAAAAACGCGAAAGATCACATCAAACATATAATTATGGAAAACTATGCCGATGGCAAAAGCTTCACTCGGCAGGACATTATGAATCTCACGGGGCTATCTCACACGTCAGTCAGCCAGGTGTTAAAGGTTATGGTTGGCAGCGGTGAACTTTCAGCCAGCGGTAGCACCCGGAATAAAACATTCTGTATACCTTTTAATGTTGAAGACGATTTTCTAAACTGATTTATTTGTCAATTACTCTGATTTAACAGCAGCGTCCCTAGAGAGGGAGAATCCCTTGTCGAATAGGGTCTAGCCTTACAGAGAGTATGAAATAATTCATCAAGTGGCAGTTGATAAATGGATGTTAAATCGAACTATTCGTAAAGGGATTTGACAAGTATTCATCAAGTGGCAGTTGTTGAATAAAAACCAGTAGTACCAAGGGTTTATATACTATTAAACCACGGCAAAGCTCCGTGTCCTGGGGCATACGGTTGTCAGGCCTTGTTATTCGTGTCAAAGATGAAGTCACAAAGACAATTGGTAAAATCAAAAACAGCGTTACCTCACTGCAAGGTATGGCCGCAATTGGCCTGGGGGCTATGGGTGTTGGCGCCCTGGGTGGTGCTACCATCGGGGCAGCTCGCAGACAGAACTCCAGGCAGTAGGCATCGAGGCTGTTCTAAAATCACAAAAAAAAGCCATGGAATATATGCGGTGGACTATGCAGGAATCAGTCAAAACCATGTTCCAAGATACCGAGATGATGACGGCTGCATCCTCCCTGGCACCCTATGCCCGAACCAACATAGATGATTTTAAGGAGCTTATGCGTACGGCGGAAGTCCTGGCCAGCATCAACCCGGTGGAAGGTTTGGAAGGTGGAGCGTTTGCCCTGCGCGAGGCCCTGTCAGGTGACTTTGTGAGCCTGCAAGAACGCTTTAACCTGCCTCGAAGCGTAATTAATAACTTAAAGCAGGGGGCAACCACAGCAAAGGATTACTTGAAAGTTGTTCAGGAAGCCGCAAAGGCCCTGGGGTATGATTATAGCATAGTTGAAAAGCAGGGTAAAACATCAATAGGTTTATGAAATAAGATTACCGGTAATGTCAATTTGATGTTCCGGAGCACAGGGATGGGTATTTTGGAATCTGTGAAGCCTCGTCTCCAAGCGGTTTAATTAGGTGGTAGGTATGAAAGGCTTACCCGCTTCATTATTGAGGGCAGTAAAAGCAAAACCCGGCGTTGCGGCCGGGAGGAGCGGGGCTTATAGTAATTTTTTAAACTCTTCTGGAGTAAGCCTGGCTGTACGTAGGATTTCATTCAGTGTGCCAACCGGAATATTTTTTCCACTGTGAACGGCAACGGTAGCGTATCTTGTTGCATCTTCAGGATGGCTTAAAAATTTATGACTTCCGCTTTTATCTCTTACTACTACAAAGCCCGCTCTTTTTAATGCAGCAATAACTTCTTTGCCCGTTACACGCGGGAGCCTGGGAGACATCATCATGCAGGAACCACGACCTCAGCAATGCTTACGTCAACATCACCTTCAGGTATCGGCTGCCCGGTGGCAGCAAGCCCTTCCATGGTGACCTTTATAGCATCCTCAGCCATAGCAAGGGCTTCCTCTTTAGTATCACCAAAGGTAGAACAACCAGGAATAGCAGGCACAGTAGCAACATAAACCTTATCCTCTTTATCCCATGCAAGGACAACTTTAAATCTGCGTTGCATTGGCAGGAGCCTCCTTTTTTTATGTATTCAAATAGATCCGCCGCCCCTGGCTAATCCGGATTATTGCGCAGGGTTATGTTAAATGTCTGAGGGGTTGCGGTTTTCTTCTCGACGGGGATATGTTCTAGTAAATCCCCCGGCTGGCAGTTAAGGGCGACGCAGAGTTTATCAATTACTTCCAGAGAAACGTATTCATTTGTATTCATTTTTGCCATTGTTGCGTTAGATATGCCAGCGGTTTTAATTACTTCTTGTTTCTTCAATCCTTTATCTATAAGTAATTTTTGAAAAGGTTTATAACTTATCATGTGCCCTCTCCTATTTAATATTTATTTAATTATACGAAATAAAGTTTGACATGTCAAAGAAAAATGACTTGACACAAATATTAGACATGTTATACTAATGTTAGCGTAATTAAATTAATATTAAAGAAGATAAATTTATAAAGGAGGGTTATTGTATGTACTTCAAAAACGCTGACCACGAAAGCCTTTTTGAGGAGTACCAGGCCCAGGCGGAGACCGGCAACAACCGGGAATACAGTTCTGCACTCTACCTGCTGGCCGCTACAGGTAAGCCCCTGGGCAAGTATATCCGGAACTAAAACATTGACATACGGGGCTGTGAACATCTTCACTGATGCCGGCAAGGCTAACGTTAATGAGATATTCAAGCGGCTGGATAATGGCAACACCCGGGTGGCCCTGGAGGGATTAACCATACGGTACGGCTGTGATAGCCCTAGCTGGCGGCAGGCCCTTTGATCTGGAGTGTCTACCCCACCCCATGACAGAAAAGGAGGCGTGCAAAAGTGTTTAAAAATCTCCGTGCAGAAATGGCCCGGCAAGATCTGATCGGTAAACAAATAGCTGCCAAGACTGGAATTTCCGAGAGGGCTTTCAGTAACAGAATGCGCGGGCGGACTGAGTTTTTAATGGACGAAATTAAGGATTTTCTTGAAAAAAATAAGCTGCCGCATATACCTTTTCACGGCCTGCGGCATACCAGCGCAACATTCTTAATAAGCCGGGGGATGGATATAGAGACAGTGGCCGGCAGGTTGGGGCATAGCACCTCAGCGACAACACAAAATGTATATAGTCACTTCCTGGAGAGCAAGGACCGGCAGGCAGCGGATATCATGGAGGATACATTCAGTAAAAAGAAGCAGGAAGAAAAAAAGAAGAAGGTACGGAAATCAAAAATGTAAATCCGCCAACGTTGGCGGATTTGAAAATTGCTCATAAGGTGCAAATTTGCACCCGGGAGAAGATGAAATAACCGGAAGGCATTTTAGATGGTATGAATTCACACCGTTATTTTGTCTATAATCTGTCCAAAAGCATTAATCTGTCTAAAATCTGTCTTTTTGCTGGCGGGAGTGTGTGAGAATCGAACTCACCATGGACGGGAACGCCGCCCAACGACCGGTTTTGAAGACCGGGAGCACCACCAGGCACCATCCACCCCCGTATTTTTCTGCTTAAATGGACAAAAATTATTATAGCACAGGGAATGGTTTGCAGGCAAATTATTATTGAGCGCCTGCCTCCGCCAGTGTCTGCCATTGATTTATAACGGGAAATAATATATCTTATATATAGTTTGTCTTGAGACAGTGTTCTTCAACAGGGAATTAAATTATATAGTATAATTCGACAGGGGAGGATTTTTCCATCTGCCGAAGAATATAAAACTGTCTGAAAACCTTTTGCTCTATCATACAAGTAGGTGCAGATATGCTTGATATTTTTGCTGAAATCAGAGACGATTTAAAAATTGTAGAAGAAGAATTAGTGTCTGTGGTACAGGCTCCCGATTCGTTTATCACCGAGACTGCCACACACTTGATAAATGCCGGAGGAAAAAGACTTAGGCCGGCTTTTAGTTTGTTAGGCGCCAAATTTTATCATTATGATATTAAGAAGGTGCTAGCCCTGGCGGTGGCGCTGGAACTAATTCACATGGCCTCCCTGGTGCACGACGATGTAGTTGATTCCGCAGTGACCCGCAGGGGCATTCCCACGGTTAAATCCATGTGGGGCAATAGGATATCCACCCATCTGGGCGACTATATATTTGGCAAATCTTTAATTCTCATATCCACTTACGATAATCCCATTATTCCCCGGGTGCTATCAGACACCAGCGTGAAAATGTGTGAGGGTGAAATACAACAGATATCCACTGTGCTGGATGCATCCCAGAGCATCAAAGACTATTTCTACCGTATCAACCGTAAGACCGCTCTTTTGATAGCCGCCAGTTGCCAGTTGGGTGCGGTGGCTTGCGGTGCGCCTGTCTCCGTTCACGGACCCCTGCGCCGTTACGGCCATAATATAGGCATGGCCTTTCAGATTACCGATGATGTACTTGATCTGGTGGCTGACCAGCAACAATTGGGCAAGCCTATAGGCAGCGACCTGCACCAGGGTATCATAACCCTCCCCGTGATCCATGCCCTGGAGCGGTGTTCATTTAAAGAAAGACTTCGGGAAATAGTATTTAAAGAGGTAAAAACGGAGCAAGAAGTGCAGGAGGCTGTGGAACTGATAGTTTCCTGCGGGGGAGTGGAATACGCCAACAAGGTTGCTCTAAAATATATCCAAAAGGCCAAGGAAGAACTTAGCCTGCTGCCGGATATTCCGGCCAGGGATACTTTGTTCACCATAGCAGACTTTATAAGTATAAGGAAGTTTTAATTTATTCAAGATAAACCAGTCAAGGGTGATTATTTTGGCGAGATGCTATCCCATTTCCTTAAACATAAAAGATAAACTCTGCCTGGTGGTAGGCGGGGGAGCGGTGGCCGAAAGAAAAGTGCATTCGCTTTTAGAATGCGGCGCCAGGGTGAGGGTGGTCAGCCCCGGACTGGCTGACGGACTTGCGGACCTGGCCGAATCGGGAGACATTGAGTACAGGCCGGGGGAGTACACCGTGGAGGATTTGGACGGTGTCTTTCTGGTAATCGCCGCCACCGACGGCGAACAGGTAAACCGCAGGGTTGCCGCCGACTGTTTCGAACGTAATCTGCTGGTGAATGCGGTTGACGATCCGCCGAACGGTAATTTTTTTGTGCCCGCTGTTGTACGGCGGGAATCTTTACAGGTGGCCGTGTCCACTGACGGCAAAAGCCCGCTGCTGGCCAGACGGATTAGAGAGTACCTGGATACTGTGTTCAGCCCGGGATTTGGTCCAATGGTGGAATTTTTAGGAGATATAAGAGAGAACATTATCAGCAATATTGACGATGATACCAGCAAAAAAACAATACTGGCCGGCCTGGTTGACAGGCAGGCCATGCGGCTGATGCTGGAGGGTCAATTTGATCTGGCAAAGGAGCGGATCTCTAATGCTTATCATAGTAGTAGGAGTCAATCATAGAACCGCGCCGGTGGAAATAAGGGAAAAACTGTCCTTTTCGGAAAACGCGCTGGGGGAAGCCCTTAGGAAATTACAGGAAAACCCGGCCATCGAGGGCTGTGTAATCATATCCACTTGCAACAGAATGGAGATCTACGCCGCCACCAGGGAAATGGACGAGGGCTTAAATGCCATCTGGGATTTCCTTTCCCGGAAATCCGGTGTTGATATATCTGAAATAAAAAACTGCACCTATGCCCACACGCTGTATGACACCATCAGACACCTTTTCCGGGTAACTTCAGGCCTGGATTCCATGGTGCTGGGGGAAACCCAGATACTGGGCCAGGTTCGTCAGGCCTATCAGGCATGCTGTGCCTTGGGCGCCACTAACAGGGTAATTAATACACTTTTCCAGCAGGCCCTTACGGTGGGAAAAAGGGTGCGTACCGAAACGGGTATAGATCAAAATTCCGTGTCCATAAGTTATACCGCAGTTGAGTTGGCCAGGCAGATTTTCGGCAGCCTGGCGGGTCGTACGGTGCTAATTATCGGCGCCGGCAAAATGAGTGAACTCACCGCCCTGCACCTGGTGGCCAACGGTGTTACCGGTGTGATCGTGTCTAACCGTTCGTACGACAGGGCACTGGCCCTGGCCGGGCGCTTCGGCGGCAAGGCGGTAAAATTTGATCAGCTGGCCCACCATATGGCGGAGGCAGATATAGTAATCAGCTGCACAGCTGCGTCCCATTTCGTGGTCAGGTATAATGACATGGAGCAGTTGATGGCCGGGCGCAGCAATAAAAAAATAATGATGATTGACATAGCCGTGCCCAGGGATATTGATCCCGCGATAGCCGGCATATCCGGCGTCGCCCTTTACGATGTGGACGACTTGCAAAATGTGGTGGACCAACACCTGCATGAAAGGAAAAAGGCCGCCGTCCTGGCCGAGGGTATCATCGAAGAGGAACTGGAAGAGTTCATGAAGTGGCTGGCGACCCAGTTCGTGGTGCCTACCATTGCCGCCCTCAAACAGTGGGGGGAGGAAATCAAGCAGCAGGAGCTACGCCGGGCGTTAAACCGCCTGGGTGAACTCTCCGACCATGACCGTAAGGTCATCGGCTCGCTGGCTAACTCTATAGTGAACAAAATGTTGCATTTACCTGTTACCAGGCTGAAGGAGTATGCCCTGAGCCCAGAGGGACACCTGTATACGGAAGTCATGCAAAACCTGTTTGAGCTGGATGTTCCAGGGCAGGACAAAAAGGCGAAGGATGGGCAAAAGGCTCTGTGCCTGGCCATGCCGGCTGATAAATAAATATAATATGTTATAGAAATTATGCGGACAAACCGGAGGCGTTACAAAACAGCTTCAGGTTTGTCCGGCTTGTTATTGGGCAGGCGCCCAGGCAGCTTTATGGGGCAAGGGTTTCCCCCCTGCGTAAAAGGGCGCATCAGGGGGTAAGCTTTTTGATAAGTTTGTGCGCGAGGCTCTTTGGATGCTGATTGGAGGATATCCATGAGACAGGAAATAGTGGTGGGCAGTAGGGACAGCAGGCTGGCCATGTGGCAGGCGGAATGGGTGGTGGAAAACCTACGCCGCCTGTACCCGGGGAGAGTATTTCGGG
Source organism: Peptococcaceae bacterium BRH_c4b (assembly GCA_000961595.1). GTDB lineage: Bacteria > Bacillota > Desulfotomaculia > Desulfotomaculales > Desulfocucumaceae > Desulfocucumis. The sequence continues at coordinate 25,937 of LADO01000039.1, read as the reverse complement.
TAGTGGGGATGAAAACCAAGGGAGATAATATACTGGATGCGGCCCTGGCCAAGCTGGGGGATAAAGGGCTGTTCACCAAAGAGCTGGAAATGGCCATGCTCAGGGGCGAGATAGACATGGCTGTGCATAGCATGAAGGATTTGCCCACCGAGCTGCCCCGGGGACTGATTATAGGCGCGGTCTGCCGGAGGGAGCACCCGGGGGATGTGTTGATTTCTAAAAGGGGTTTGAACCTGGATGAATTGCCCGCCGGGGCCGTCATCGGCACCAGCAGCCTGCGCCGGACCGCCCAGTTGCTAAATTACAGGCCCGACTTCAGAATGGCAGTAATGAGGGGAAATCTGTTGACCCGGCTGCGCAAACTGGAGGAGACCGACATCGACGCTACCGTGCTGGCATATGCCGGCATACACCGCCTGAATCTAGGGGACAGAATCACCCAGTTGATTCCCTTTGACGTGAGCCTGCCGGCGGTGGGCCAGGGCTCCATAGGCATTGAAATAAAGGAAGACGACAGGGAAATAGCTGAAATTGCGGCTGCCATTGATCATCCTTTCTCCAGGGCCGCCATCACCGCGGAGAGAGGGCTGATGCGCCGTCTGGAGGGAGGTTGCCAGGTTCCCATAGGTGCCTTGGGACTGGTGGATGGGGATGAACTGCTGTTGGAGGGGGTTGTGGCCAGCCTGGATGGCAAATTGCTAATACGCCGCTCCCTTACCGGCCCGCTGGGTGATCCTGCCGGGCTGGGGGTCAGGCTGGCTGAGGATATGTTGAAGCAGGGCGCCGGTGAGATACTTAGGATGGTACGCAGGGAGTTTGATGTTAATGAATAAGGGAATTGTATACCTGGTGGGGGCCGGCCCCGGCGACCCGGGGTTAATCACCGTGCGGGGGCTGGAATGTATTAAAAAGGCCGAGGTGCTGGTATATGACCGCCTGGCCGGAATTCGCCTGCTGGCACACGCCAGACGGGGGGCGGAACTTATATACGTGGGCAAAAGCCCGGAACGTCACGCCATGAAACAGGAAGAAATCAACCTCCTGCTGGTGCAAAAGGCCCTGGAGGGCAAGGTGGTTACCCGCTTAAAGGGGGGCGATCCCTTTGTTTTCGGTCGTGGTGGGGAAGAAGCCGAGGCGCTGGTGGAAAGGGGCATTACCTTTGAAGTGGTGCCAGGTGTTACATCGGCTGTGGCTGTGCCTGCCTATGCCGGCATACCGGTTACCCACCGGGGTGTTACCTCCTCCCTGGCCATTATCACCGGCAACGAGGACCCCTCCAAGGATGACAGCGATATTAACTGGCCCGGTATTGCCAACGGCTTCGGGACACTGGTGTTTTTAATGGGCATGGGCAATCTTCCGGCCATAGCCGCCAAGCTGATTGAGCATGGTCGCGGCGAAAGCACCCCCGTGGCGCTGATCCGCTGGGGTACCAGGCCGGAACAGCGCACCCTGGTGGGTACTCTGAAGGATATAGCGGAACGGGCGGCCCGGGAGAATTTCAGCAACCCGGCGGTTATAGTGGTGGGGGAAGTGGTGCATTTAAGGGACAGGCTTAAATGGTTTGAGAATAAGCCTTTGTTCGGCCAAAGGGTGCTGGTTACCCGCTCCCGGGAGCAGGCCAGCGTTCTTTCTGCGGCTATTGAAGAACTGGGCGGCGAGCCGCTGGAGTTTCCCACTATCAGCGTTACCGGCCCGGATGACTATGCTCCCATGGACCGGGCCATCGGACGGGCGGGGGATTATAGCTGGATAATATTTACCAGTGTAAACGGGGTAAAGTATTTCTTCAGCCGCATGCTGTTTTTGGGCCGGGACATCCGGGATTTGCATGGAGTAAGACTTTGCGCCATCGGCCCCAAAACCCGGGAGGAACTGGAATCCTACGGGCTAAAGGTTGATTATGTGCCGGGAGAGTACCGGGCGGAGGAAATTGCGGAAGGTTTAAAAGGAAAGGTTAATCCAGGTGACCGGGTGCTGCTGCCCAGGGCTGATATAGCCCGGAAGGCGCTGCCGGAGGCCCTGGCCCTGATGGGCGCCGTGCTGGATGAAGTGGTGGCCTATCGCACCGTGGAGGGCGGCGGGGATGCGGAACTGGTGGGTACCCTGCTCCGTGAGGGCGGTATAAACGTCATTACCTTTACCAGTTCATCCACCGTAAGGAATTTTGTGCGCCTGCTGGGCGCAGGTGCATTGCCCGGACTGCTGAAGGGGGTCACCGTGGCCTGTATTGGCCCCATAACTGCGGATACCGCCAGGGAACTGAATATCCCGGTCCATATAGAGGCCGCCAGCTACACCATAGACGGGCTGGTGGAGGCGATAGTGGAACACTTCGGAAATACTATGGTATAATGACAGCGGCAGAACCCCGGCCATATTCTATATTTGCCGGGGTTTTAATTGATATACACCAGGCTTGGCAATGATCGGGCCTGACCATAATATTGTGGTAAAACCACTTACAGGGCAGGTGTAATTACAGCTATGATTAGTATCAGCAGGCTTCTTTGCGGCTCGGAAAATTTCGGTGATTCCCTGCGCTACCATAAAACCTCCGGCAGGCAGCTGCACGGTGCGGCCTCGGGCGTAGGCCCGGTGGTGGTGTGGAACATGACCCGCACCTGCAACCTTAAATGCCGGCACTGTTACTCGGAATCCGAGGCCAAAAAATATGAGGGCGAGCTTACCACCGGGGAGGCCATTAATTTGATCGACGATCTGGCGGAATTTAACGTGCCGGTGCTGTTGTTTTCCGGCGGGGAGCCGCTGATCCGGTCGGATTTTTATGATCTGGCCGCCCATACCGCCGGCAGGGGCATAAGGCCTACCATATCCACTAACGGCACCCTTATTGATCGCACTACGGCAGCTGATTTGAAAAAAATTGGCGTGGGCTATGTAGGCATAAGCCTTGACGGTATCGGGGAGAAAAATGATTTCTTCCGGGGCAAAAAGGGTGCTTTTGACGACGCCCTGCGGGGTATCCGCAACTGCATGGATATAGGCCAGCGGGTGGGACTTCGTTTCACCATCAACCGCCACAATTATAGCCAACTGAACGATATATTCGACCTCATCGGTGAAGAAAAAATACCGAGGGTTTGTTTTTACCACCTGGTATATTCCGGCAGGGGAAGCGCTATGATGGATGAAGACCTTTCCCACGGGGAATCCAGAGAAGCACTTGAATTGATTATGGAAAGAACTGCGGATTTCCACCGCCGGGGCATATATACTGAGGTGCTCACGGTGGACAACCACTGCGACGCCATTTACCTTTACCTGAAAATGAAGCGGGATGACCCGGAGCGGGCTGTTGAAGCGCTGGAACTATTACAGCGCAATGGCGGCAACCGCACCGGCATCGCCATTGGGGAGGTGGACTGGCACGGTGACGTTCATCCTGACCAGTTTACCCGCAATCATACTTTTGGCAACGTAAAGGAACGGAAATTCGGCGAAATCTGGACAGACCTATCCCATCCTATCCTGGCCGGGCTGAAAAACCGCAGGAACCTGCTGCACGGCAGGTGTGCCGGGTGCCAATGGCTGGACCTGTGCAACGGCAATTTCAGGGCCAGGGCCGAGGCTGTATACGGCGATTTCTGGGCCCCCGATCCGGCCTGCTATTTGACGGATGAGGAAATAGGCATTTAGGGGTCAGGCACCCAACTTATTAACTTATGATGATGTTACTGTGCATTTGCAGCCTTAAGTTCATTAACACTCTTTTTGTGTTGGAGGTTTGTATAATGAGATTTCCCGTGTACCGCCCTAGGCGGCTCAGGGCCAGCGAGACTATCCGCAGGATGGTCAGGGAAACCCAACTGTCAGTGGACGACCTGATCTACCCGCTATTCGTAACTTATGGCGGCGGGGTTAAAAAGCCGGTGGAATCCATGCCGGGTGTATATAATCTGTCGGTGGACAACCTGCTGGCAGAGGTAGACCAGGTTAACTCTCTGGGCATACCGGCGATACTGCTGTTTGGCATACCGGAAACTAAGGATGCAGTGGGCTCCGGGGCCTATGATGACAGCGGTGTGGTACAGGAGGCCATCCGGGCCGTCAAAAAGGAATTTCCAGGACTGCTGGTCATTACCGATGTTTGCCTGTGCGAGTTCACGGACCACGGCCACTGCGGGGTAATCAGGGATGGCCGGGTGCTTAACGACCCCACACTGGAGCTGCTGGCCCGCTCTGCACTCTCCCACGTCAGGGCCGGGGCGGATATGGTGGCCCCCAGTGACATGATGGACGGCAGGGTTGGCGCTATCAGGGAAGCCCTGGACCGGGAGGGCTACCAGGACATACCCATTATGGCCTATTCGGCTAAATACGCCTCTGCCTACTACGGCCCTTTCCGGGAAGCCGCCGGGTCGGCGCCGCAGTTTGGTGACCGCAAGGCTTACCAGATGGATCCCCCTAACGCCCTGGAAGCACTCCGGGAAACCGCCCTGGATATTGAAGAGGGGGCGGATATTGTTATGGTCAAGCCTGCTCTGGCCTACATGGACATAATTAAGGCGGTTAAAGAGGAGTTCGGTTATCCGGTGGCAGCCTACAATGTCAGCGGGGAATATGCCATGGTGAAGGCCGCTGCCGCCAAAGGGTGGCTGGACGAGCGCCGGGTGGTGCTGGAGTCCCTTACCGGCATGAAAAGGGCCGGGGCCGATATAATACTGACCTACCACGCCAAGGATGTGGCCCAGTGGCTGCAGGGCGGTCATTGAAAAAATGCCCCTGGTATTTGAAGTGTGAAGTAAGAGGTTAGAGGTGAGGGACTAAAAGGAATTGGCAGAGTAAATTCCTCCTGTTTCTGTATTCCCACTTCTTACATCTCACGTCTCACCTCTCAAATTTGCCGGGAAGGAGCTGTTCAATATGCTTGTCTCCTGGAATACAACCAACGCCTGCAATCTTTACTGCCGGCACTGCTACCGGGATGCCGGGGTGAAGAAGGAAGAGGAATTAAATACAGATGAAGGCCTGGCCCTGATTGATGAAATTGCCCGGGCCGGTTTTAAGATAATGATTTTCAGCGGCGGCGAGCCACTGATGAGGGACGACATCTATACCCTGGTGGAACATGCCAGGGCAAAGGGCCTGCGGCCGGTATTCGGCTCCAATGGCACGCTGATTACCGGAGAGGTGGCAGCCAGGCTGAAAAGGTCCGGGGCCATGGCCATGGGTATCAGCCTGGATAGCGCCGACCCGGCAAGACATGATGAATTCAGGGCGGCGCAGGGCTGCTGGCAGGCGGCGGTGGACGGTATGAAAGCCTGCAGGGAAGCCGGGCTGCCGTTTCAAATCCACACCACGGTGATGGACTGGAACTATGAAGAGGTGGAGAACCTTACCGACTTTGCGGTGGAGATAGGCGCCATGGCCCACCACGTATTCTTCCTGGTGCCCACCGGCAGGGGGGCGGATATAGAGGAAGAGTCCCTAAAGGCCAACAGGTACGAGTCGCTGCTGACCAGGATAATGCAGAAGCAGAAGCAGGTCGGCATTGAGCTAAAGCCTACCTGTGCGCCACAGTTCATGCGTATTGCTAAAGAACTGGGGATTGAGACAAGATTCAGTAAGGGCTGTTTGGCCGGGATTTCATACTGTATAATCAGCCCGGTTGGCAAGGTGCAGCCCTGCGCCTACCTGGACGTGCCCGTGGGAAATGTCAGGGAAACGCCTTTCAGTGAAATCTGGCGGGATAACCCTGTTTTTAAGAGGTTGCGCACGGAGGAATATACCGGCGGCTGCGGGTCTTGTCGCTATCAGAAAATATGCGGCGGCTGCAGGGCCAGAGCCAATTACTATAACGGGGACTACATGGCCGAGGAGCCGTGGTGTCTATACAGGGAATCCGGGAAGATCCGGGGGGAATAGTAGATATATGGATTTGGATAAAATGGATGCCAGGCTACTGGATTACATACAGTCGGGTTTGCCCGTCAGCCCTGAGCCGTACCGGGAAATGGCGAGTGTACTGGACACCAACGAGGAAGATATAATTGCCAGGCTGCGTCGTCTGATCGACATGGGAATTATCAGGCGGCTGGGCGCCGTTTTCGATTCCAGGAAAGTCGGCTACACCGGCACCCTCTGCGCCATGAAGGTGCCTACGGACAGGATAACGGAAGTGGCCGGTATAATAAATGCTTTTCCGGGCATCACTCACAATTATCTGAGGGATCATGATTACAACATGTGGTTTACCCTACTGGCGGAAAGCCAGGAAAATATTGGGGCTATATTGGACGAGATCAGGAAAAAGACAGGCATTGCGGATTTGATAGACCTGCCTGCAGAGCATATATTTAAAATCCGGGTCAATTTTGACCTTTCCGAGGAGTAATCATGCTTACCGAAATGGAAAAAAAGATTGTGCGGGAACTCCAGGAAGGACTCTCTCTGGAAAGGCGCCCTTTTCTATACATAGCTGAAAGACTGGGTATGACGGAGGGCCAGCTCATTGATAAAATAAAGGAATTTATGGACAGGGGCGTTATCCGCCGTTTCGGCGCTACCCTGCGGCACCAGGATATTGGTTTTGTGGCCAACGCTATGGTGGTTTGGAAGGTGGGGCCAGGACGGGCTGTGGAAATGGGTCAGCGACTGGCTGATTTCCCGGAGGTAACCCACTGCTATAACCGTAAATCGCTGCCAGACTGGCCATATACCATATTTACCATGGTGCACGGCAGGACCGAGGAGGATTGCCGGGAGATTGCCCGGAGGATGTCGGAGGCCACAGGCGCCGGTGATTATCAGGTGATATTCAGCAGCAGGGAATTAAAAAAGAATTCCATGAAATATTTCGTGTAAATTAACAACTACATAAATTAAGGCGGTGCCGTTTATGAAAACAGATCGTTCGGTGGAAATGTTTAAAAGAGCCCAGGAATATATACCCGGCGGCGTGAACAGCCCCGTCAGGGCGTTTAAATCGGTGGGTTTAAACCCCCTGTTTATCAGCAGGGGCAAAGGAGCCCAAATACAGGACGTGGACGGCAATGTTTTTATTGATTACGTGGGTTCCTGGGGCCCGCTGATCCTCGGCCACCTGCACCCCGAGGTGGTGGAGGCGTTGCGGGGATGCCTGGAGATAGGGACAAGTTTCGGAGCACCAACGGAACTGGAGACTACTCTGGCGGAAATGATTGTGGAAGCCATGCCGGGGGTGGAAATGGTCCGTCTGGTAAATTCTGGCACAGAAGCCACCATGAGCGCCCTTAGACTGGCCAGGGCCTATACCGGTCGCAATAAAATAGTGAAATTTGAGGGCTGCTACCACGGGCATGCAGACATGTTACTAATCAAGGCCGGCTCCGGGGCGCTTACCCTGGGGGTGCCCACCAGCCCCGGAGTTCCGGCTGGCGCGGCGGCCAATACCATTAACGCTCCATACAATGACCTGGATACCCTGAGGAAAATATTCAGGCTGGAAGGGGAGGACATTGCCGGTGTCATTGTAGAGCCGGTGGCCGGCAACATGGGGGTTGTGCCCCCGGCCCCGGGTTTTTTACAGGGACTCAGGGAAATAACAGCGGAATATAAAGCACTGCTCGTATTTGACGAAGTGATTACCGGCTTCAGGCTTTCCTACGGCGGAGCCCAGTCTTATTACGGGGTAACACCGGATCTTACCTGCATGGGTAAGGTTATCGGCGGCGGACTGCCGGTGGGGGCGTATGGTGGCAGGAAAGACATTATGGTTATGATGGCACCCTCCGGCCCTGTTTATCAGGCCGGGACCCTGTCGGGCAACCCCCTGGCGGTGACGGCGGGCATAACCACGCTGAAGATACTCTCCAGGCCGGGAACCTATGATGAACTGGAGCGCAAGGCGAAAAAGCTGGCCGAGGGGCTGGCGGAAGCCGCTGCCGCCGCCGGTGCGGCTGTCTCCTTCAACCGGGTGGGCTCCATGATGTGCGGATTTTTCACCTCCGGCCAGGTAGCCGATTATAAAACCGCCTGTTCCTCGGATACAGAAAAATACGCAAGATTTTTCAAAGCCATGCTGGAAGAGGGAATTTATCTGGCGCCGTCGCAGTTTGAAGCCGCCTTCATGTCCCTGGCCCACACCGACGAGCAAATTGAACGAACCGTGGCGGCTGCGCATAAAGCCTATAAAATTGCGGCAATATAATCTCTTTTTCCTGGGTTTCCATATCTGCCTGACCGAAGTAAATAATCTTTGATTATATGCAAGGGGACCTGTCCGGAAGGATAGGTCCCCTTTGGAGGTATATTTTTACGGTATTTTCCTATCATATAGGAATAGATATTAACCGATGCGGCGCAAGCCAACAAAACGGGGTGATAGATTGCCTGCCTATATACTGATTCCCCTTATATCAGGAATGGCCACCGCACTGGGTGGTGTGTTTTCATCTCTATGTGGCGGTCCGGGTCAAAAAGGACTCTCCCTGATGCTGGGGGCGGCTGCAGGTATAGGCTTTACCATTGTGTTTATTGATCTGCTGCCGGCCGCAGTGCAAATTGGTTCTTTCAGCGCCGCAGCAGCTGGCTTTGTTTGTGGGATTCTGCTGGGCCGGATGGTTGATGTGCTGCTGCCTCATTTGCATGTCAGCGGCCTTTGCCCAACCTGTTCGTGTACCAAGGAGCCAATAGCCGGAAGCCCTTTTCCTGCTGGGGCTGGACTGTTGAAAACCGCTTATTTATTGGGGCTGGGCATGGCGTTGCACAACCTTCCCGAGGGGCTGGCTATCGGGGCCGGTTTAGAGGCGGACGAAAAGCTGGGCATTATGCTGGCCTTGGCCATTGGTATACACAATATTCCGGAGGGCATGGCACTGGCCGGCCTGCTCAGGGCAGCTGGCCAGTGCCATTATAAGTCGGTGCTGACCACTGCGGCGGCGGGATTGTTTATCCCTGCCGGGGCTATTATAGGGCAACATTTTGCGGTTGCCCCCTATTCAATATCCGCCATGTTGGCTGTAGGGGCTGGGGCGCTGCTATATGTTGTATGGAGTGAACTAATACCAGAGTCTTGTAAAATGCACAGCTTTTTTTCCCGTCTGGGTATTGCCGCAGGCTTTCTCCTGTCCGTGTTTATATCCATATCCTGCTGATATTAAAAAGCGTGTATATTCACCGTCAGGTACCCGCCGGTGATGGAGGATTGGCTCTGGGATAGGCCATGATAGGCTATTATAATGCACGAAAGGTATTAATATGATATAGTACTTGAGAAAAAAATGCATATAATAGATATTAATATATAAAATAATCTACAATATTTAAAGGATTTTTATTTATTAGTTCGAATATTTAGGGTAATATAGAATATAATGGTACACAGGTTTCAACCTGGAGGGGAATAGATAATGGAGTGCTAGGACGTTGCTGATTCAGGTTGTTGATGAAAGGCAGCCTGCCACAACGACAAAAAGGGACAAAAACCGCGACAAAAAGCGCGCATTATAAGGCCCAACAAGGTATTTGACAATGAATAAAACTAATGATATAAAATACATAGCATGTGAATAGCATAACATTGTACTTTATTTTCAAAACATTCCTTTCCTTTAATTTATCACTTTTACTCATTATCTCCCTTTAATAATTAACATAAATTTATCTAAAGGAGGCGCGCTTGGTGAAGACACTCAGGGTTCCGGAGGCCACAGTCACCAGGTTGTCAGTTTATTCAAGATATTTGGAAAGGCTGGATCGCAACGGGGTGATCACGGTGTCCTCGGGTGAAATTGCTGAGGGTGTGGGTGTAAGCCCGGCTCAGGTTAGAAAAGACCTTGCATATTTCGGCGAGTTTGGCACACGGGGCGTGGGTTACAACGTAAAGGATCTGATGAGATACACCCTTAAAATACTGGGCCTTGACCGTCACTGGAATTTAATACTGGTGGGGGCTGGCAACCTGGGCTATGCACTTTGTACATACAAGGGATTTGATGATCGGGGATTTACCATCGTGGGCGTTTTTGACGACGACCTGACCAAGATAGGCAAGAAGATTAACGAGTTGGATGTTATGCCTTTGGAGGAAATTCCCAGGGTGATTAAGGAGAACAACGTCAGGATAGGAATTATTGCCGTACCTCCCGGCGGAGCCCAGGGTATAGCCGATATTATGGTGGCAAACGATATCCAGGCCATTATGAATTTTTCTACCATAGCCCTGAATGTGCCGGACTATGTGGAAGTAAGAAATGTTGATTTGTCCGTAAAGCTGGAAATACTCACCTTTAACCTTGGTTTCAGGGCGGCACAAAACTTGTAGGATAAGGATGCTCATAATACCCTGATATACAAAACGCCGGTCAGCACCGGCGTTTTTAGATTAGTATGGAAAAGCCCATGGTGTAAGCAAGGATGTAGTCTTGCTTTTGCCGGAACTGAGGGAATATATGAACAGGTCATTTCAGATTAAAACCTCGGCCAGGAATCAGTTTGTGGATATAACCGGACGGGTTAGGGATGTCATTGCCGAAAGCGGGGTAGTTGAGGGATTGTGTTGCGTCTACGTGCCCCACACCACAGCGGCGGTGACGATCAACGAAAACGCCGACCCTACGGTGCCGGCGGATATACTTAAAAGGCTGGAGATACTGTCCCCCCTGGCGGGGGACTACAGGCACAGCGAAGGGAATTCAGACGCTCACATTAAAGCTGTGCTGGTGGGATCTTCGGTAAACATTTCGGTGACGGGCGGTCAGGCGGACCTGGGAACCTGGCAGGGTGTTTTTTTCTGCGAATTTGACGGGCCGAGGAAACGCACCGTTAGTGTGAAAATTATTTCCTGCTGCTAGAAGTCGAATCTGGATAAATCGGGTCCATTGCCTGTCCCGGTGGTTCCAGAAGCGGTTGCTAGTATTTGCTGCGTTTTTCCGGGATTTCCGACTTTGTCGCCGGCCCGGGGGGAGGTAATGAGCCCGTCCAGTTTTTCCGTGACCCTTAACATGTCGTCCTCGTATTTGAGCAGGGCGTTTAGGGTATCTTGTGCTATCCCGGGGGTTAAACCGGAGGCGTCCATAGTAATCAGCGCCCTAGCCCAGTCGATGGTTTCGGCGACACCGGGGTGTTTTTTCAGGGGCATTCTTCTTACCGACGCCACAAATTCGGCCACCTGGCGGGACAGCGAACTGCTAATGCCGGGCAGGTTAATCTGAATCAGGGCCTCTTCCTCTTCCGGGGTGGGGTAGTGTATATAAAGGTGCAGGCAGCGCCTTTTCAAAGCGTCGCTCAAATCCCTGGAGTTGTTGCTGGTGATGACAACGTACGGGATCTGCCTGGCCGAAATGGTGCCGTATTCCGGTATGCTCACCTGATAGTCAGAAAGCGCCTCCAGCAAAAAACTTTCCAGCTCGTCGTCACTTTTGTCCACCTCGTCGATGAGTAATACCACCGGCTTAGGAGAGGTAAAGGCCTTCAGCACCGGCCTGTCCAGCAGAAAGTCAGGCGTGTATACCCCGGACTTGACCTCCCGCCAGTCCGATCTTTGGGACTGTATATAAAGAAGCTGCTTCTGATAGTTCCACTCGTAAAGGGCTTTGCTTTCGTCCAGCCCCGGATAGCACTGCAGTCTGATTAGCTCTGTGCTCAATGCTCTGGCCAGAGCATTGGCCAGTTCGGTTTTACCCACCCCCGCCGGACCTTCCACCAGCAGGGGCTTTTTCATTTTACCGGCCAGGAACACCGTGGCCGCCACCCTGCGCCGGGCAATATATCCCGCTGCCATTAAGGAGTCCATCACTATGTCGACACTCTCAAACACCGCAGACACCCCGTTTACATCATAAACACAAATATATTATATAGCCATTCCCGCCGGTTCCGTGATAAAATTTCAAAAAAATCTGGAGTTGACTGATGAAGATAGAAATTCTGACCAGGCAGATGGATAAAAAAGCTGATTTGCTCACCTTTCTGGCGAAGGAAAGAGATTTTAACGCCATAGGGGACATTGTCCGGGCTGAAGGCGCGGAGCTGGAACTGGGAGCAGACTATATGCTTTTTACCACCCGGCGGGTTGAACTGGCGGACAGGGTGGTTAAAACCTTATTTACCGTAAGGCCGGTTCCCTTCGCCCCGGCCTTTTATGAGTTGGTAACAGACCAGAAAATACTGATTACGGCTTCCTCCCGGCCTATCAACCGGATTATACCGGGTCTAAACAAACTGGAGCATATTGATCTGGAGAGGGGAGAACTGGCCGGCCTTTTCGAGCCCTCCTGGCAGTCCCGGGATGTGGCGGTGATGGCCTGGTGCGAAATAATGGTGCAGGGCGGTCTGGCCGTGGCCAGGGTTAAATTTGCCGGCCATTTCCGGGAAAGCGAATGGCACTGCCGGGCCTGCCTGGAGAAGGTAGCGCTGAACAGGCTACTGGAGGTATTCACCGGTGAGGCCGGCGCTGCTCCGCCTGGCCCGGACGTTTCGGAGGCCGTGGCCGAGGGGCATTCCGTAGCCGGGCCGGAGGCGTATAGCAGTTTTATCAACCGCTGCCCCAGGGAAGTGGTGTACCGGGCGGAGGATGAAACTTTTATGGTGTTACTGGGTGGGGAAGCCGGGCGGATCGAGTTTAAACGCCAGGCCAATGCGAAAAATATTGATGTTTTCCTGCAGGTGGAAGACCCGGCCAGCATTGACCCGGGTGTAATAACCCCGGCCCTGGAACTTCTGAATATAAAAAGCCTGCGTATTAGCGGGAAGGTGAGCCGGCTGCTGCTGTCCCCCCAGGTGCTGGTGCAAAAGCTGGGCTTCACCAAGGCAGATGACTTCTTCCTGTTTGTATATACCGGCGACAATATGGAGGCCAGGTATAATATCAGGGACAGGGAATTGGTAGTATTGTCAGTCTTACAGGACGGGCAGTTCAATATCGAAAACATGCTGGACAGGTTTTCCGGAATTAATAAATTTTACAGCCTGGTGACGGCAAATGCTGCATAATATTATAGAGTTTGCCAGCATTTTGAAGGATGCCGGCATGAAAATCTCGTCCGGGGACATCGCCTCTTTGCTGAAAGCGGTTGAACTGCTGGGCGCCGGGCGCGAGGAGTTTAAATGGGCGCTGGAAGCGGTGCTGGTAAAGGATGCCGTAGACCGGGACATACTGGACAAATTTTATCACCTGTACTGGTATGGCAGCACGGGACAACTGCCTGCGGCGGAAACCGCGCAGTATGACCCGGGCAACCCTCCGCGGCTGGAGCCGGAAGTGTTTGCGGCCAGGCTTGCAGTAATTAAGGACTGGCTGAGGCGGGATATTCAGGAAAAAAGAGCCGGTATCCCCGGTGTGCCGGGGGCTTCCCGGGGTTGCTCGTCCGGAGCGCCAGGCGGCGGTGGCCGGTCGGGTGCGGGCAGGCTGATTGAGGCCATAAAAAAAGGCAGCAAAACCACCCTGGCAGCACTGGCCAGAGAATCAGCGGAAAACCTACCTGCCGGTCATGAAGAGGAATACCAACAACTGGAATGGCTGCGTCGTATTAAGTTGCAGTTGGGCTGGGCCGAAGGGGAAGACTGGCTGAGCGGTCTGGATAATATAGTGCAGGCGCTGCAGTGGCAGGAAAATCTGAAACTGCTGGAAAAAATGCTGGCGGATGAGCTTGACCGCCGCCGCTGGCGCCAGGGCGGGGAAAAAACCAGGAAAGAGATTGCTTCCCGCTCCGATACCAGGCTGCAGGTTTTTGACCGGCTGGAGCTGGAGCAGGCGGAGGAAATCAAAAAGAAACTGGTGCGGCTGGGGCGGCATCTGGCCACCAGGCTGGGCTACCGCAGGGGGCCGGCGCCTTCGGGCCGGGTTGATCTGCGTCGTACCGTGCGCAGGGCCGGGGCAACCGGGGGCATTCCACTGAAACTGTATTACCAGAACAGGAAGCCCAACAGGCCGGAGATAGTGCTGCTGTGCGACCTCTCCGGCTCCGTGGCGCCCTTCAGCAAGTTTATGCTCCTCATGCTGAATGCCATGCAGTCCAAATTCCGGCTCACCCGGTTATTTGCCTTTGTGGAGGCGGTGGAGGAAGTGACCTCTTACATCCGGGCCGGCGACCTGAACTTATCCGTCAATGACCTGTACAGGAAAACCTCCATCTGGCAGACGGGCTTCTCCGACTACTGTGAGGTCTGGAGGCAGTTCCGGCATGAGCATATGCACCTGATAAACAATAAAACCACCCTGGTGGTCATGGGGGACGCCCGGAACAATTACAAGCCGGACGGCAGGGACCACTTTGCGGAGATAGCCGGCAGTGCCGCCAGGGTGCTCTGGCTGAACCCCGCCCCCCGGGAAAAGTGGGACAGGGAGGACAGTATCATGGGGATATACTCGCCTCACTGCCACCACGTATTTGAATGCCGCAACCTGCTTCAGTTGGAGAGAGTGGCTAGAAAAATATTTTAGCCTGTTCCGGGTAAAGCCACAAAGTACCATGTTGACAAAGCTATATGGCTATGTTACTATATTTCTTGTCCGCAGGGACGAAAAACAAATATGCGGCAGTGGCGGAATTGGCAGACGCGTAAGATTCAGGTTCTTATGCCCGTACGGGTGTGGAGGTTCAAGTCCTCTCTGCCGCACCAAACCAATATTATCAAGGCCCGTAGGCTTCTGTTAATAAGACAGGAATCTTACGGGCCTTACACTTTTTACACATGATTCCGCAGGAGTGCGACAGGGGATTGTTTCACGTGTTGCATGAAGGGATATTACAATATTACGTCGCATCCATCATGCCTGTGGAAGAACCTACTCGACGGGAGGTAGCCCCCTAACGAGATGATTAATCACTTCATCATCTGAATACTTTTTGCAAAAATTCTCCTGGCGAACAGATTTGAAAATTAATCTTTCCTTCCATGTCAGCTTCAAGAAAATGGTTGTCCAGACTTAACAGCCAGTCCACGTTTCCCGTTATGGCTGCCGCCAATATCGGTGCATCCTTTTCGTTAATTAGCTTTTTTGCCAAAGCCATGTCCTCTCCGGACGGATCTATCATTTTTAATGGCAACTTTTTAAATAGCGTGTAAACATATGGCACACTACCGGGCAATTTTTTTTGTACATTTCGGAATGCTTCGCTTACAACATTTTCGCATATGCAAGGAAGCAATACTTTCAATTCCGCGAGGGCCAAGACTTCGTAAGAACCACCTTTTTTCGAGGCCAAGCCCGCAATGATTACACTGCTGTCCAGGAAGACTTTAATCTGTTTCATACTCATGACTGCCTTCCCTTAATTCCTGCAGTAATTGTTCAAGGTCAATGCCGTTCTTGTTCATCTCTTTTTGAAAACTGTCGGCAAGTTCTTTTACTACCAACCTTTCCGGCGTCAATACAATTGCCCTGCCAACCTGGAATACCTCCAGATAGGAATCTTCTTTAATGTCCAGTCGCTCTCTAATTTCCGCTGGTATTGTGAATTGTCCTTTACCCCAAACCCGGACTTTTCTTGTTTTCTGGTTTTTCAAATAACTTGGTGTAAAACTTTCTGACATTATTAATTTCATCCTTTCCGAATTTCTTATATTATACTTCAGAAAGGAATATTATACAATTTTGTTTGCAGTTTCTTGTGCAAGATTTCATTCTGTTGTTAGGCTCTGGTTTTTAAGCCGTTCATAATATAAATCTGCCAATGTCAATTGATCGGCACAAAACAACTTCTTTACATCATTCTGCAAATCTTTTGGGTCCCCAGGCGTATGAGTACCCATAATAACCTTAATTTCCGGGTAAGCTTCCTTAATAACCTCCTCATATTTATGCTTGAAGGGACAAAGGGCTGTCATGCCAAATGAAAGATGAATTGTCTCAACCTGGAGATTCGCCATAGCACGAACCCGCCGCAATATTTTTTGAGGAGCACCGACGGTAGGACAACCGGAACAATTAATTATTCCCACGAGGTCTAAATTTTCATCGGGATGATAGTCTTTAAAAAACCCTTTTCTTTCCTTTTTTCCGACAAGCAAACGCTAGAGACGCAACCTAATTCTTGAGTTACGTTAGAGCAGGTAATAATACCTATCCTGGCCATTATTAACACTTCCTTTCAGTTATTTTAACCGTGCCTGAGAGAGATTTTTTCCAGCATTCTGACAAGCCCGGCAGTAATACCAAAAATTGAGCGTATGTTGAGATTTTCTTCCGCAGTTGTATCGAAAAAAATATTGAGTTTGGATTCAAGTTCGTCTTCCGGCTTGCAGTAACAAATGAGGATTGGGACTTTCGGCAGGGGATGTAAAACAAGCGAAATATCAGAGGAATAACTAATCGTCGCTGGCTTTCCAGCAAACACATGTAAAATGATCTCAAAAAGATCGGTATGGGTATCAGCAATTTGTTTAAAAGGTTTTTCACATAGAGGTTCAAAAAGCGGAATCCATGTCATCCCATTTTTTAGTTCCCTGAACGGAACCCATTGTCCAGTAACATTTTTTCCCGAACACGATATAACATAGTCGAGTAATGGTATCATCAACCATGGAATCACATGGCAATCAGATGTAATACTCCCATTAGAATCAACAATAAAGTCTTTGCCGAGACACTTGATTTTTAACTTCTCGCCGGAAAGTGATGCACCCAGTCTTTCCGCTGATGAATAAAAATCTATTGTGGCGATTTCTTTTTTCAGTTGTTGCAGTAATTGCTCTAACTGCTGCTCATAAGGCACTCGTTTTTTTATTTTCACATCAATTCGTTCAACTACATTGTTCTCCAGGTGAGGGCAGTCGCCGAGACTTTTTTGACCCTGGATTACCGCAGTGGCAAAGGCCAGGCATGTCAGCACTTGACATTGTCCGCAATTTATTTTTGGGAGTAACTTGTAAATTTCCAGGGGATTATTTAGTTGAGACATAAGTTATAACCTCTTTTCGAAACAAACAAAATTAAACTGATCCCAATCCTTTTCTGATTTTTTCCAGCAGTGAAATCAATGCTTCCTTTTCATGCCTGTCGAGAGCGGATATGACTTTACGCATGTAATCGTTGTGTACAGGAAGGAAGGCGTGCATGAGTGCAAAAGCCCTGTTCGTGAGGCAGACCAGGAATACCCTTTTATCGGCGGGGTCAGTTTTTCGAACCACCAGGTCTTCTTTTTCCAATCGCTCTATTAGGCCAGAGATGGTGGCCCTGGCAACCAGTAGCTTGTTACCCAATTCTGACTGCGTTAATCCCTGGTCGCCCGCCATGTACAGATGAATCAAGGCGTTGAATTTCGCCGAGGAAAGGCCATAACGGGCAAAATGCATAGAAAAAACATCTTCTATGGCATCCCATGTTGTTTTCAGTTCATACAGCGTGCGTTTTGAAAGATAGTGATCTAGTGCGTCTTCGTTTTGCTTTATTGGGGATCCCTCCAAACTATATGTTAGCATGCTAACAAAAATGTTAGCATGCTAACATTGAAAAGTCAAGATTTTTAAAAATTTTATGAATAGTTGACAATGGTTAGACGTCTAACTATAATAAAGGCATGAATTCTCAACAAATAATTTCGTTGATTTCACAAATAAGAGAGAAGGCTAATCGATTCATCATACGGGAGATGAGTTTGCGGCAGATGGAGGGGTTGGTTACCAGCCACGGCGATATATTAGTAGCCCTTTTTAACCATGCAACCCTTCCTATGTCAGAGTTGGCCAGGATAATCAGCAGGGAAAAGCCGACTGTTACTGTCCTGGTCGATAAGCTGGTATCCATGGGTTATGTTAAAAAAACAAGAGACCCGGAGGATAGCCGTTTTACACTGGTTTCACTTACCCCAGTGGGCCAGGCTTTAAAGCCTGACTTTGAAGATATATCAAAAAAATTGCTTGCCAACGTTTACAGGGGTATTACGGAGGATGAAAAGGAGGTGCTGATAGATATTCTGGTTAGAATTAAAAACAATCTATAGATTTTTATGCAAAAATAGTTAGATGTCTAACTAAAATAAACCAAGAGGAGGTTTTCTGGTATGCAAGAAGTTATTAAAATCTTAGCTGAAAATAAGGTTGGCGTTTTATCCACAGTCGACGAAGGTAAACCACGCGTTCGCCCCTTCGAGTTTCAGTTTGAACATGATGATAAATATTATTTTTGTACCGCCAATACAAAAGACGTATACAAACAACTGGTGGCAATGCCTTTTGTGGAGTTTACCACAACGTCAAAGGATTACGTGACTGTTCGCCTTCGTGGGGAAGTTAAGTTTTATGAAGGAAAAGTAATTAAAGAAAGAATTATCAATAACAACGACCTTGTAAGGTCTATATACCAATCAGCGGATAATCCAGTTTTTGAAGTATTTTACATTGAACACGGCGAGGCCATAATATTCGATTTTTCCGGGCAGCCTCCCCATTGCTTTAGCTTTTAGAAGTTTATGCTGCGTTAAATATGGGGCTATATACAGCCAGTTCCAGGTTGAGATATTTTTTAAGGGTAAATCTGTAATTTTCTCCGGCATAACGTGCCTGTTGACTATATTTCTGTCAACAGGCTTTTGCATTTGTATCTATATATTGAAATTGAAAGATTACTCTGGCGTGAAAAGTCGGATGATTCCATATAATTTTCTAATCAAATTCTAATTTTTGACTAATGTCTCTCTAACTCTAGCTGTCTATGATATATACATAAACCAAATTTTAAAGTGGAGGCATTAAACATGGAAATTACCCTGGAACAAATTGATCTATTGAGGAAAAGAGCAAATGTAGGCTACAAAGAAGCAAAAGAAGCCCTGGAAAAATGCGGGGGAAACATTGTCGAGGCTCTGGCCTACCTGGAGGAAGACAATAAACTAAAGCCAGAAAAAGATTGCTGCGGACACTCATCTTTTTTTCAAAAGGCCAAAAACATTGTAGGGAAATTAAATAGAATCAGTTTCACCATCTCCCATGATGAGAAAACAAAACTTGATATTCCTTTGACAATTGCCCTGATCTTAGCCATCGTTGCACTGCCGCTTTCCGTGGCAATGCTGCTACTTGCTCTGTTTACAGGCTGCAAAATCAGGTTCCATAAAAGCAACGGGGAAGAATGCAGTATCAACAAAAACATAGAAAATATTTCCAATACGGTAAATAATCTTACCAATAAAGTGGCTGAAGAAATAAAAAAAGCATAATTAAGAAAAAGCTCCGTAGAGTAAAACCTGCCGGTATTTTTTTCCTGCAGGTTTTGTTTTGCTTGTATTTAATTCCTGAAAATAGGTTGCCTGGAGTCGTGGGCCACGACTGTTCCTACTTTTCAAGGTAAGCATGATATACTGTATTATAGCCTTTTTCAGGGGGTACATCATGTGTGATCAAAGAATCCTGATCATAGAAGACGAAGTGAAAATAGCCAGGTTCGTCCAATTGGAACTGGAACATGAAGGATATACCGTGGAGCAGGAACAGGACGGAAGAGCCGGTCTGGAAAAAGCTTTGCATGGTAATCATGACTTAATCATCCTTGACGTGATGCTTCCCTCGCTGAATGGGATGGAAGTATTAAGACGTTTGAGGCAAGTCTCCGAGATTCCGGTTATTATGCTCACTGCCAAAGATGATGTCATGGACAAGGTCATGGGGTTGGATTTTGGTGCTGATGATTATTTGACCAAACCTTTTGCCATTGAGGAGCTTCTGGCGCGGATCCGGGTGGCTTTTAAACATAAAAGGGTACAGCATGTGAAATCCGATGTTATTCAGATTGGAAACCTTAAACTTGATATGCATAAATATACAGTGAGCTTTAATAAAGAAACAATAGATTTAACAAAAAAGGAATTTGATTTGTTAAAGTTTTTGATGCTTAATAATGAAATTGTGCTAACCAGAGATACAATCCTGGAAAAAGTATGGGGATATGATTTTGCAGGTGACACTAACATTGTAGATGTCTATATCCGCTATCTCAGAATTAAAATTGATGACCGTTTTCATCAAAAATTTATTCACACCGTCCGAGGGGTGGGATATCAGCTGAAATATGAGGAATAAAATTATCCTTATTATGAAAAGCTTATTCAAAGTGAGCAAAGCGCTCCTCGTTGTATTATCAGTTATTTTTAAGGTGATCTTCCGGTTACTGCATCATCTTTCCCATGCCGTAACAAACAAATTGCGCTTTTCCATTACCTTCAAAATTACCACAACCTATGTTTTTTTGTTCCTATTGATTTTTTGCCTGATGAGTGTGGGTATAACGGTCAGCTTCAGGTACTATATTCAAAATAACCCGCCTGAAGATTATGTGCTTTTCCTGGTGGCCATACTGGGGATTTTCAATATTGTCGGCCTGATTTCCATAATTTTTTTCGGGTCAAAGGCCAGCAGAAAGCTCCTGGCGCCCATAAAGATCATGACAAAAACAGTAAAAGAAATATCCATCAATGTGCTGGATAAAAGGCTCGATGTCAGCGGTTCGAAGGACGAGCTAAAAGACCTGGCCAGAACATTTAATGAGATGTTGGATAGAATTCAAAAATCAGTGGAACAGCAAAACCAGTTTGTCTCTGATGCTTCCCATGAGCTGAGGACACCAATTGCAGTCATCCAGGGATACGCTGATCTGCTTGATCGCTGGGGAAAAGATGACCAGCAGGTACTTGAAGAGTCTATTGCGGCGATTAAAAGTGAAGCCGTAAGTATGAAATCCCTGGTTGAAAAGCTTCTATTCCTCGCCCGGGGAGATAAGAACACTCAGAGAGTTGAGAAGGCGGATTTTGTACTGAGCGAAGTTATTAATGAGATTTTAAAAGAAACAAGATTAATTGATAAAAGCCATAACATTTTAAATGATCAAAACGAAGATTTGATCATTCACGCGGACCAAAAACTGATTAAAGAAGCGATTAGAATCTTCATGGACAATAGTATCAAGTTCACTCCCGCCGGTGGTACTATCAAGCTGAATTTATACCAGAAAAACAAAAGAGCATTGATATGTATTGAAGATACGGGAATCGGAATTTCTCAGGAAGACCTTCCCTATATCTTCAACCGGTTTTACCGGGCTGATAAATCAAGAACTAAGGCCAGCGGGGGCACAGGCCTGGGCCTTGCCATCGCTAAATGGATTATAGACAATCACGATGGGAAAATTAATGTTTGGAGCGAATTAAATGTAATGACAGTGGTCCGGATTGAATTGCCACTTTGTATATAAAAGATGCGACAGGGGATTTAATAAAATTAAAACATATATTGCATACAACTTAATAAAGAGGATTTTTGTTTTGTAAAGAAGAAATTTCCTTTTTTAGGCATATTAAATGTTTAGTTGCTATAGGCCTGAACAATAGCTTTCCCGGAGTGGCTGAATCCGTTGCTGAGGTAACCCAAAGTGTGAAAATCCGGATAAACTCGCGCTGAAATGATGACGCCCTTACTTGCAAACCTGTACAGTTTGTGGATGGATGATGTTTCGACTATAGAAAAAGGTGATATCCTTGTTTGATAAACCTATGGAAATTTTTGACCAGTTATATCATGACAACCATGCAAAGGTATACAGGTTAGCCCTGGGACTCACCGGCAACACGAATGACGCCGAAGAAATAACCCAGGAAGCATTTTTCCGGGCTTTACGTTCCTATCATGCTTTTCGCGAAGAAAGCTCCTTTTTTACCTGGATCTATCGAATAACCCTCAATGTCGCCAATGATTACCTGAAGCAAAGAGCCAAATTGCCGATTTATGAACTTACCGAGGATTTAGGCTATTCCATCGAGGAAATCATCGACCCCGATCCCGCCAACGACCCTGAAACCGAACTGCTTGCTCGGGAAGCAAGATTCAAATGCCTGCACTGTCTGACGGAATGTCTTCCGGCCAACCAGCGAAAGGTTTTTTGCCTGGCGATTACCATAGGCTTACCTCATAAACTCGTCGCCGAAATTTTGGACTGTTCTATAAGTTCGGTCAAAACAACGCTTCACCGGGCTAAAAAAAGATGGACAGGCTACATGGAAAACAGATGTCAGCTAATCAAAAAATCAAATCCCTGCAATTGTAAACAGTGGGTTCGTTTCGGCCTGTCCCAAGGCTGGTTATCGAAACAGCACTTGGTCAATCCCCGTCCCGATAATTCCTTTGAGGTAAAGGAAGAAATTATAAAACTAAAAACTTTACGTGATATCTACCAAAAACTTTACCGGGAAACGGCCGACGAATCTTTAGCCCAAAAGATCAGGGAAGGCATAAAAAATAAAGAATGGGCCATTTTTTCTTGATTTTTTTGTAACCTATGGCCTTCTTAAACAGTCTAACCGATAGACTGAAAACAGGAGGTTGATCACATGAAAACAACCGAGGATATTTCTCTGGTGGCGCCGTGTGGAACATATTGCGGCCACTGCGGGGTCTACAGAGTCAAGGATGACCCCTCTCTGCGGGAAGTAATTGCTGCTAGAATGCAGACCATCAGCTTGCAAAACTGGAACGGCGTTCCATGTCCGGGATGCCGACAAGTCGGGGGAAACTGCCAGTTCACTGACGGTATATGCGCAACTTACGCCTGCGTGACCGAAAACGGGCTCGACTTCTGCTTTGAGTGCCCGGAATTTCCCTGCGCCAAATTAAACCCGGCTGCGGACAGGGCCGACGTCTTGCCACACAATATTAAGTTGTTCAACCTATGCAGCATCAAGGAACAAGGCCTGACCAAGTGGCTGGAAAAAGCTTCAGAAATCAGGCAAAGATATTACAACGGCAAAATGGCAATCGGCAATGGGCCTCAACTGGAATAACCCTTTCAGGCAAAAAGTGGACGGGTATTCGAAAATAATTGATAGGGATGGAGGTAAATTTATGGGGAGGACTAACGAAAGTCTTTATATGCCGGATAAACGGCTTGCCGCCATTTGCGGTTTGTTTTGTCCTGCATGTACCGTATTTATTGGAACCAATGAAGATCCGGAAAGGCTTAAAGGGATTGCAGAACGTTTCCAACGCTCGGTTGAAGAATTAGAATGTGAGGGTTGCCGGGCAGAAAAACGATGCATTTACTGTGAGAGCAACTGTAAAATGGTAAAATGCGCTGCTGAAAGAGGTGTAGATTTCTGCGGCGAATGCGCGGAATATCCTTGTGCAGTGTTGAAACTGTTTCAAGCCGAAAGGCCGCATAGAAATGAATTGTGGAAATCTCAAGAACGCATCAAAGAAGTCGGATACGAAAAATGGTATACGGAAATGATTGAGCATTACTCGTGCCCGGAATGCGGTACTTTAAATTCTGCCTATGACATGGTATGCAGGAAATGCGGCACAACTCCGAGCTGTACATATGTGAGTCTACACAAAGACGAAATCATTCAACAACTAGCTAAAATGAAGTGACAGGTAATTTGCCATATTAGACTATGCTGCTCTCGAGGCCATTGTTGACCGAATCAGGCAGATGCTTGATTTAGGAGAATTTTGCGAATCTGAACAGGAAAAGAGGAACACTTTATGTCTAAAATGATCGCTTATTGCGGACTTGTCTGCTCTAACTGTCCCACGTTTCTGGCCACTAAAAACGATGATGACGTCGCCAGGGCAAAGACTGCAGCCTTCTGTGCCGAGAAATTCGGGTTCGACCTGAAGCCTGAAGATATCAACTGCGAAGGATGTCTTACCGTAGGAGGAAGGTTAATCGGCTATTGCCAGACTTGCGGGATCAGGCAGTGCTGCAGCGAAAGGGGCCTGGAAAACTGTGCACTTTGCGAGGAACAGCCCTGTGAAAAACTTAAAAAATTTCACAAGTTCTCACCGGATGCAAAGGCTAGCTTTGATGCGCTAAAGAAGGAGATCGGATAAGAGCTGCCCGTTCTTCGCCCTTGGCCTCAGGCCTGAACGGGAGGCGAGTGGGTGCGATAGGGCAATATGCAGACCCATGCCCAGGTATGGATGAAGAAGTTACATAGCCGTTATTTTCAACTCTAAGTTTCAAGTCGACATCCCCATTATGGCTACTGGGATCAGGAAATTATTAAATGCATAAAAAAGAAAAAGTGGCAGATGGCCACTAGAGACGTTTATTTATATAGTCTTTCATTTCCATGACATTATTAAATTTCAAGGAAGCTGCAATTACTTTTGCGGTTCCAGTAGCCACAGGATCCTTATCTTTATGGTAGTCAAATTTACAAGTGCGCCAAATACCATCTCTGCCAATGCCAAGGTATATATTTGAACCTTTTTCTGGTTTCATATTAAAATGAGCTAGTAGCCTTTTGATATCACCCTGGCAAAATCGTATAGGCATTAGTAACCAATCACTTTCTTAATTTGTTCTTTGTCTCCATTACATCTTAGCAGCTTTAATAAATACAGCTGCTTTGTGTCAGACTCAACTTTAGAAAACAAATCAATTTTATCGATGTATATGATAAGAAATTGAAGGATACTGTCAATCAAATTTATAACTGCTGTTTCAACTGTGTTGCCTTCACCATAAAGATCAATTTCGTTCAATGCAACAGTATATATTCCTAACACGTCATCTAAATCAACTATTGGACAAAAGGATAGGTTATCTAAAAGTCGATCAAGATGTGTAGTTTTAATATGAGATACTTTTTCTTCTTCGTTATTTGCATTATAGGTTATTACTTCAATTCCTTTTAACGCAATATTATTAAGTTCTGAATAGCGTTTTTTTGTATCTCTTATATTATATTGAGGAATGGCGATGGACATTTTTTTCTCACCCTTTCCGGCTTCCATAAGGCTTCCTCGCTTTCTTATTATATAAAAGCTGGTCACTGTGGTCAAGGTGGATACTGTGGTCACAGTGACCCTTTAATATTATATGCAGGAATATCAAAAAGAAAACAATAAATTGGTTCGGTCATAGCCTGAAGGAATAGGGGTGTCGGGAAGTAACATGAAAAAATGCTTCAGGGGGCCATTAAAATGGCCCCCTGTTTTGTGAATTCATACAATGTTGTACCCTGTTCCGGTTTGTTGCTTGGTGCTGAGCTTGGCCATCAGGTTGGCCAGCACCTGCTTTTCCTGCTGGTCGGCCACCTGCCAGAGTTCTTTCAGTGCCTTTTGCTCCGGGTTTGAGGGCGGTACGCTCTCCGCCAGTACCTCGCCAGCTTGCCGGGCCAGAGATGCTATACGTTCCCTGGAGACCCCCAGTTCCTCAGCAAATTCCACCGCCTGACCCAAAAACATTTTCCAGCTATCCCAATCTGTGTTGACCTGTTTCTTTAAAAATTCCACGGCTCTCACTCCTTCAACTATCCTGAGGCATAAATTATTTTTACCCCGGTTGTTATATTATTCTGTTGCATAAAATGTAAATTTATTCAATATATGTTGACTCTGAATACTTACAAGGAGTTTTTTTCTGGTGGCAATACCATCATCTTATATTACGGATTCAGCGGTTTCTGGCACAACTGCCCTTGACGGGGCATATGTTAATAAAGAGGTAACGTGTTTTGACTGCGCCTTTTTTTCTTGTAAATTATACCTGTTCTTTGGAGGGAGGACTGCTTTTCCGGCGGATCCCCCGGCGTGCAATGTTGCTATCTTGGGGGGTATAATAAATGAAAATTGGTGACATTGTTACCAGAAAAGTATATGGAGAGGACATGCAATTTTGTATTCTGGGATTTTATACCAACCAGGAAACCGGGGAAAGGGTGGCTATACTGGCCCTGCTGGACCCGACCCTGATTGTTGAGGCTGCTGTTCAGGAACTTGCTCCAGTATCAGCCAGAAATTTATTCGCCCTGACTAACACCGGCATGCATCTTCATTAACTGCCCTGCCAAGGGGCGGTTTTTCTTTTTACCAGGCCTACAAGAGGAATAGAGCCACATTTATGGAAATATACTACTAGGTGTCTGTGAAAAAACTTCCAGAGGCCGTTCAAAAACAAGTATGGCGCGGAAGGAGAAGCCGGACAGCGCGGAGCGTACTTGATAGTACGTGAGCACTGGACGGCGAGCCTGACAAAGCCAGACGCAGTTTTTCAACGG